>JAUYLU010000056.1 GCA_030699625.1 bacterium | reverse complement strand
ACCATGCTCTATCCGTCGTCGGTGCTTCTCGGCGACGGCGCCCGCTCGGAATCTCTGGGGATTGTCCTCGCGGGCGAGGGGCAGGTGCAGGACATCGGCGCGAAGGTGTTCCACCTCGCGCCGAACACCTCGTCCGTCATCCGCTCGAAATCAATTTCGAAAGACGGCGGCGTCTCGAACTACCGCGGCTTCGTCCAGGTGTCGAAGCGGGCCGAAAACACCCGCTCGTCCGTTTCCTGCGACGCGCTCATCCTCGACGACATCTCGAAATCGAATACCTATCCGACGGTGAAGAGCGAGCACGACAATGCGGAGATAAGCCACGAGGCGCGGGTGGGGCGGATAGGAGAGGAAGAGATTTTTTATCTGAAATCGCGCGGCTACGGCGAAGCCGAAGCCACCCGCCTCATCGTGAACGGCTTCGTCACGCCCATGATAAAAGCCATGCCCTTCGAATACGCGCTCGAATTGAACAAATTGATCGAGTTGGAAATATAAAAAAATAGGCCCGCTGGTAGGGGGAGGCAGCGGGCCTGGGGATGGAGCGTCCCAGGGAGTGGGGGTGGGCTCCAGAAAAGAAAAAGCGAACAAAGTCTTGGCACAATCTATGGGTTTTAACCGCCGAAGTCAAGAAAAAGTGCCAGTTTCCTTTGTATTGACAATTTATAGATAATATAGTATAATTAATCAAGATGAGAAATGGAGAATGTCTCGCCGATTGAAGTTCTTCAAAGGGGAGAGAAAATGAAGCTGCGCATCGAGATTCTGCGGTTGCTCGCCGGCCTTCTGTTCCCGGTAGGAACTGCCCATAAAGCGTTCGGCTGCGGCACGGTGCCGGGGCTCTATAGCCTCAAGAAGCCAGTTCCCGCCATGCATCAGGACGGAAGGATGGTGCACATCAGCCGTTTTTCCGACGGCACCTGCCTGCTCCACCAGCATCACGTCCAGGCGGACGGCCGATGGGAGCCGATGGACCGCTTCCGCGTCTCCGAGACGGCCGTGGAGGCGAAACTTCAGGAACTCGCCGCGCTCGCCCGGGAAGTCGCCTGACAGATTCGCCTGCAGTCACTTCGCCAGCTTTTGGGCCCTACCTTTCGGTACGGGCCCTTTCTTTTTGTAAAAACGGCCGTTTTGGCGTAAGCTACGATGGCATATGGATCCTGTTAGAAGCCGCGGTCACGGCAGGGGAACCGAAGCAACAGCCGACATGCAATCTGGCCGTATTTTTATACAATCAAATAACCTTAAGCAGTGTGGGGTGACCGCGACCTGCTTCTAACGGGATGGACCTCAAGAGCCACTATACGGCCCCGAACGCCTATAAATACGGCCTCAAAATCACCTCGCCTTTCGTCGAGGATTTTTCAAAGGTGGTGGCGGGGGGCGGGGAAGTCGTCTACGTGGCCGCGGGCACGCATAAAACGCTTATGAACGACCTCTCCGGCCATCGGCTCATTGTGGTCGACGTCGAGGAGGGGGGCTCGTTCGAGTACGAGGAAAGGAGCTCCGGCCAGTCCGTGAAGAGCGACCTCCACGTTTTTTTGCGCGGCAAAAACGCGAAGGTGACGATACAAGCGCGCTATGAGCTTGACGGCGTCGCGAAGCTCGACATTCTCCACAGGGTCTATCATGAGGCGGACGGCACGAGTTCCGAGATAGAAACGCGCGGCGCGCTTTGGGGCGAATCGCACCTCATCTACCGGAGCGGCATTCGCATGGAGGAAGGCTCGCGGGCGACGAAGGGGAAAGAAGACGCGCGGTTCATCGTGCTCTCGAAAGCGGCGAAAATCGACGCCATCCCCGCGCTCGACATCAGTGCGAAGGAGACCTCGACCTCCCACGCGCTTTCCATACGCCGCATTTCCGACGCCGAGCTTTTCTACCCGAAGCTTCGCGGTCTCGACGCCGCGACCGCGGAAGCACTCGTGCTCGAGGGATTTTTGAAATAACAAAGGCCGGAACGTTGTCCGGCCCCGTGAGGCGAAAGAATTACGGTTTCTTCACCTCTGCAATCACCGTCCTTACGATGGAGACGATTAACACCGTAGTAATTAAAACGACGGCGCCGACCACCACCGCGATATACAAGGGTGAAGTGACAGTCATCACCGTATAGGTGAAGTGTCCAGCCACAACGGCGGTTAAAATCCCCATCAAGAGCGGGTCAAGCCACATAGTGTTCTCCTCGTGAAGAAGTTGTCTTGTGTAAATATAGCATAATAATTAAAAATTGTCAATAGTTATAAAATAAGGTAAATTGATGAAATGTTGGATACCAAGAAGATAAAGAAAGACTTTCCCATTTTCGAGCGCTATGAGAAAGCGCACGGGAAGCCCTTGGTCTATCTCGACAGCGCCGCGACGTCCCAAACGCCGCGCCAGGTGGTCGAGGCCATGGACGAGTATTACTACGGCTACCGTTCGAACGTGCACCGCTCGCCGTACGATATCGGCGCCGAGGCGACTTCCGCCTACGAGGCCGCGCGCGAAACGATAGCCCGCTTCATCGGCGCAAAGGGGGGTGAGATGGCGTTCACCTCGGGTGCCACCGGCTCGGCGAACATGCTCGCGCTCATGCTCGGCCGAGAGCTCAAGCTCCGCGCCGGCGACGAGCTTCTCGCGAGCATCGCCGAACATCACTCGAACTTCGTGCCGTTCCAGGAGCTCGCGAAGGCGAAAGGCGCTTCGTTCAAAACCATTCCGATAAGGGGCGCGGACCTCGACTACGAGGCGGCGGCGCGGCTCATTTCCGAAAGAACGAAGCTCGTAACGCTCCCGCTCGCGGGAAACGTTCTCGGCACGGTCCACGACCTTTCGCCGCTCATACGGAAGGCAAAAGCGGTCGGCGCGCTCACCATCGTCGATGCCACCAAGGCAGCGGGGCACATGCCAATCGATGTCAAAAAGCTCGGCGCTGATTTTCTTTTCTTTTCCGGCCACAAGATGCTTGGGCCCACCGGTATCGGCGTCCTCTACGGGAGACGCGAGTTTCTCGAGGCGCTCACGCCCGCTTTTTCGGGCGGCGGTACGGTCGAAAAGGTGACCGCGGAGCATTCATCGTACAAAACATCGCCGCTCAAGTTCGAGGCGGGTACGCCGAACGTGGCGGGTGCCATTGGCCTTGCCCACGCTGTGGCATATCTCGAGGCGCTTGGCGTGGAGAATGTTCAAAGGCACACCGAGGAGCTTGTACGCTCTGCGGTCGAAAGGCTTTCCCGCGTGAAGGAGGTCCGCATCATCTCGGAAAAAGACGAAAAAAAGAACATTGGCATCGTTTCTTTCGTCGTCGAAGGCATGCATCCGCACGACGTGGCCGAGCTCATCGGGCGCGAGGGCGTCGCCATCCGGGGAGGGCACCACTGCGCCATGCCGCTCATGGCGTCGCTCGGCGTCCCGGGCGTGTGCCGGGCGAGCTTTTACATTTACAACGGCGAGCGCGACATCGTTGCGCTTGTGACGAGCGTCGAAAAAGCCATCGCCGCCTTCAAACAACATGGATGAAGAGCTGTACAAGGAGAACATCCTCGACCATTACAAGCATCCGCGCAACAAGCGCAAGCTCCCGGCATTTTCCATGAAAGGGGAGGGGATAAATGCGAATTGCGGCGACGCGGTCGCGCTCTACGTGCGGCTCGAGGGGTCGCGTGCAGCGGACGCCTCGTTCACGGGCGAAGGGTGCGCCGTGAGCCAGGCCTCGGCATCGCTCCTCACCGAGAAGCTCCGCGGCATGGCCCTTCCGGAGCTTCGGATGCTCGCCCCGGGGGACGTCTATACGATGCTCGGCGTGAAGATAAGCCCGGGGCGAGCGAACTGCGCCCTCCTTCCGTACGAAGCGCTCCAGAAAGCGC
>JAUYLU010000051.1 GCA_030699625.1 bacterium | reverse complement strand
GTTACATCCGATGAAGAAATCGCTTCCTGGACATCAAAAGGCAAGTTCTTATATTTTTCTTCTAATACTGTGTATTCTTGGTCCATAATCTATGATTCTTTTTTTTCTCCACTTGGTTCTCCGCCGCCCCTTTCCTCTCTTTCCGGCTTACTGTCCCGGTCCTTTTCAGCTTTCTCCACGGTTTTTTCCTTTTCTCTTATTTTTTCTTCGACCTCGGCAAGCTCGTTCGTTACCCTCTCTCTTTCCGCCGGGTCTCCTGCCTGCCTGAGCGCAGCCCTCAATCGCTCTTTGTCGGCCCTGAGTTTTTTCAACTCTGTTTTGTCAGTAAATTCTTTTTGAATTTTCTTCGCTGCATCCTTGTTTTTCCTCGCGACCTTGAGCCAGAGCGTTTCAGGAGAGCCTTCGCTTTTTAGCCTTTCCGCATAGGCTTGCTTCCGATCGACCTTGATTTTTTCCTCAGCCGGAGCTCCTTCTCTCAATCTATCTCTGTCTGTTATCTTTCTGACGATCTCTACTTCGCCTCCCTTTATGCTTTCTGCGAACTTCGTTTTCGCTTTTATTTGATCCTGGAGCGTTTTTTCGTAACCCCCTTTGCCTCCCGGCTTGCCTGTTTTAATGTCGACCCCGGCGGTCTTTAAGAGCGAGCTTACTGGCCCGGTACCGGGGATGCCCCCGCGGACATCATAGTTTGCTCCTGCAAGATAGCGCGTACCCTTGAGCGTCATTCCCCCGAGTGCGCTCGTAGCTGCCCAATTTTTCATTGCATCCGTAGACGCTAATTTACTCGCAAGCCTTCCAGCAGTATTGCGGAGCGCGAATCCGCCCACGCCGCCGGCCACCGTGCCGAGGGCCTTCTGGCCCCAGCTCGAGAAGCTTTTTCCCGCCGTGCCGCTTAAATCTTTCGCGACCTTGAGGGCGGCGAGGATGAGGGCGATCATGAGGAGGAAGTTGAAGATGATGCCCATGGAGCTCACATTCCCCGTGAGGGCGTTCGCAAAATTCGCCTTGGTCCCGCTCGGGGTGAGCATTTCCCCGAAGAGACCCACTTCGGTGATTTTGAGGACACCCCAGACGAGGAGGAGAAAGACGGGCGCGAAGAGGCTCTGGTCCACCAGATTTTTCCACCACATTTCATGATAGGCCTTAAGCCTCGGGAGCCATGTGCCGGCGAAGCCCACGGGAGAGGTGAGCATGAGGAGGAGGAGGATGGCCGTCCGCGCGAGGAGCATGAGACCCGCGATGAAGAAGACCGCGGAGGCGATAATGATGAGGATGGAACCGAAGAGGCCGATGAGGACGATGTTCCCGGCGGTGAGGCTCGTCTTCGTGGTGTTGAAAAGGGTGATGATGTTGAGACGGTCCATGAAGTGGTCGGAGATGCCGCTGTCGGCCATGCTCGAGAAGACGCCCGACAGTTCGTTGATGGGCGTGAATTTCCCGCCGGTGATCGACGTGTAGAACTGGAGGGCCACGATGTTCGAAGCGTCGATGATGACCTTGGTGAAGAAGAGGCTGAAATTGATGAAGAGGGCGGCGAGGACGATGGAGGTGAGGGGCCGCTTCCAGTTTTCCTCCTGGTTCAGGATGATTCGGATGGCAATCCAGAGGAGGCCGAAGATGAGGGCGATGTTGATGAGGTCGCGGACGACCTTCCACCCCGCCTCGACGCTCCCCGAGTACGAGGAGAGGTTCAGGGTGAAGCTCATGGCGAGGTTGAGGAAGGCGCTGCCCACGAAGAGGAGGTAGGAGGTGAGCTGCATGGCGAGTTGCGCCACATGGGCGAGCCCACAGTTGAAGACGTTTCCCGCCGATTCGGTGAGGATGTCCAGGCTGCAGCCCCCCGGTTCGGTTCTTGGCGGGGCGGCGGGAGTGGTGGGCGTCGCCGCGAGGCTCGTTTCAAGCGCGGCCGCGGTTTCGAGCCCCGCGTCGGGCACGTCAAAATAATTAGGCTGCGCAAGCGAGGTTCCCGGTGTCGCGAAAAACGCGAGGATAAAGGACGCTATGAAGATGTATGCAAAAAGCTTTCTCATATTGATCCGCCGCCGTTATCGTTCCCGCCGCCCGGCGCCTGCTGTCCTTCGATTTCCTGCTTGCAGGAAGTTTCCCACCTCGCCGCATCCGCCTGCTTCCCTTTGATGGTCTGGAGCTCTCCTTGCGCCGAAATGACGTTCCCGGAGTTCGGAAGCCGCGAGGCGATTCTGGCGTAGAGCGTGCTGATATCGCCGGCGCCTGCGGCGCTCGTCTCATCGTTCATCTTTGCCTTGAGCGCTTCGAGCTGCGCGATGTCGGCGGCGAGCACGTTCACCTCGTTCTCGTATGAATTGGCGACGGCGCCGTAGTTGCTTATCTTCGCGATATCGCCCGATGCCTGCGCGTAGACGGCGGGACAGGCGTTCCCGAAATCGGCCATCTGGTCCACTGCCGTAAGTTTTTCCACCACCTCCCTTGTGACGGCCACAACGTCATTCTTCACGAACACGTATTGCTTGGCCACCAAGAGGGCATCGTCGAACTGGCGTTCAAGCGCGCGGTTCACCTGGATCTGCGTCATAAACTCGTTCGCGGCCGCCTGTCCCGCCTGTGTGCCGATCCTTCCGAAGACGCCGCCCTGCCCGGAGAGCGCCGAGAATCCCTGGGTAATGAGCTGATTGAGGAAAGCGCCCATGATCTGATCGAAGGCCTGTCCGAGCTCGCGGTTGAGCTCCGCGTTCCTGAACGTGCTTGCGGTTATCTGATCTGCCGCTCCCGCCACGTACGAGCCCGGGGTAATGGT
>JAUYLU010000048.1 GCA_030699625.1 bacterium | reverse complement strand
CGGGTTCGACTCCCGGTAGGTCCACAAATGAAGAAAATAAAGCCACAACATTTTGACATACTTGGAGCGTTGGCATTCGCGTATGTTGCAATTTTCGCTGTATATTCTTTGACAAATAATGAGCAAGCTCCTGTGTGGAGTATTATCTTTCTTGCCGTGGTAGGAATCGGGGGACTCTTGGTAGACCTAGCTATTGTTTTCGTATACTTTGTTTGGAAAAATAAGGGCGATTAGCTCAGCACTAGAGAAAAGCTTACTGTTCGAGGCGCACGCTCGTGCCGAGCGAATTCGTCCTATAGACGTACGTTTGCCCGCCCGAAGAGAGCGTCACGCGGTATCCTTCGACAAGCGCTTGGGTACAGACTTCCCCCATGCGGGCGAGTCCGAGACAGCCGTTCGGCCAGGTGGCGGCTTCCACGTCCGTCACGGTGACATTCCCGATGGCGGTATTGAGCCGTGACGCAAGTACTGTCCGGGCGGAGAGCGCCGCACCCGAAGAAAGGAGCGTGCCGCCTGTCGAAGCCCCGCCATTCGTGCCGGTCGTCGTCGCGGCGCCGTTCTCATCTTCATCCTCGTTGCCGTTCTCTTCCGTGGTGGTCGCCGTGCCGTTATTCCCCCCAATGGCGCCGTCATCTCCCCTATTCGAGAAATAAAGGAACCCGCCCACGATAATTAGAAGCACGACGAGCGCGATGATTGCGGTATTGTTGTTCATGATTTTATTTAGACGGGGTAAGGGATTTATTCTTACTAAATCAGCTTCTTTTAATCGATCATCGTACTGACGCTCATCTCGGTCATGTAATTCTTTTACTCTTTTTATTTTAGTAAGATGGCGTCGAAGAATTTCTGAAATTATAACTCCAGTTATTGAAACTAATACAATCAAATAGAACGGAAGCAAGTAAGCCGCCCAGATAATGCCAACGGCCTGTAAGATAAAACCTAAAGATAGCAAACTAAAACCTATTCTTGCCTCGATCCCCTGAATATAGAAACTAACAAATAAATTACCTGACATACCAAAGCTTATAAGCATTCTTTGGTTAGTACTTCCATACGTATCGCTTTTAATATCGGCTGGCTTTTTAAAGATAAAGGCTCTGGAAAGATAAAAAGCTCCCGCAATATCAAAAATTATCCCGAGTAATTGAATACTAGATAGATGTTTTAATACAATACCAAGTTCGTCCATGGTGGACCCGAGCGGATTCGAACCGCTGACCTCCTCATTGCAAATGAGGCGCTCTACCAACTAAGCTACGGGCCCGTAATTCAGTATGAAGTATAGAGTATACAGTATTTTGTATCCGATACTAAATACTCCATACTATATACTCATCTCTTTCTTCCGAGCGCAAGCGTGAGGAGGTGATCGACAAGCTCTTTGACCGAAGCGCCTGCGGCTTCGAGTCCTTTGGTGATGATGGAGCCATTCGTGATGCCGGGATTGTTGTTGACCTCGAGCAGATAGACGCCCCGCGGCGTGACGATGAAGTCCGAGATCGAGTAATCGCGGAGGCCGAGGATATCGTGCGCTTTTTCCGCGAGCTCCGTCACTTCTTCCTTTTCCTTCCGTGAGAGCGATGACGGACAGAGGAGCGTCGGGTCCTGCTTCGAAGCGTAGTCGAAATAGCGGCCGCTCTTTTTCACTTCGACGGGCATGAGCGGATATTTCCGCTCGCGCCTGAAGTTTTCCACGACCCCCGCGCTCACCTCTTTCCCTTCGATGTATTGCTCCACCACGAGATCGTTTCCGAGCGGGAAAAGCCGGGCAAGCCCGTCGACGAGACCGCTGAACGTCGTGGCCACATAGGTATGCTGCGACGAGCCGCCCTTCGCGGGTTTCAGCACCCACGGCGGCGGGATGCTCTTGAACACCCTAAAGGCGAGCTCCTGTATCTTTTCGGGGATTTTCCCCACGATGGTCGAATCGCGGCAGTCCTCGAGGAGCATGTGCGCCGGCGTCCGGAGGCCCGCCCGCCGGAACGCATCCTTGGCCATTCCCTTGTGCATGGCAAGCGCGCTCGGCACCGCCGTCGAGCCGGTGTAGGGGATTTTCTGCTCTTCGAGAAGTTGGGCCACCTGCCCGTCTTCGCCGTACTCGCCGTGGAGCGCGTTGAAGACCACGTCCACCGTCACCTTTATCTCCTCGAGGGTCTTTGGGAGACCATTCACATGCCAGGTGCCGTCCCTGGTGATGAGGATATCCACCGGCTTGTATTTGTCGCTTGGCAACGAGGAAAGCACGTTCGCGCCGGTTTTGACCGACACCTCGAACTCGTCGCTCATTCCCCCTCGGAGTACGCCGACCCGGATCATTGGAATAGTTTGTAGTTTTTAGTTAATAGTCTGTAGAAAATGAAAATTCCCTTTGCTAAATTATATCTTAAAAACTA
The DNA here is from genome assembly GCA_030699625.1 of bacterium. Taxonomy (GTDB): domain Bacteria; phylum Patescibacteriota; class Minisyncoccia; order Phycocordibacterales; family VMEP01; genus JAUYLU01. The sequence goes on along the minus strand of JAUYLU010000048.1, from coordinate 1,601 downwards.
GAAACGTCTGCAATGCCGTAAAGGTCACAGGGTCTCCTCACTATAGACTACAGACTACTTGCTACAGACTAGCTATTACCAATCGAGCGTGCCGCCTGTCTTGTACTCAATGACCCTCGTTTCGAAGAAATTCTTTTCCTTGTTCAAATCGATGGCCTCCGACATCCACGGGAAGGGGTTCGGGGTGTTGTACTGGCTTGGAAGCCCGACGCGATTCAAGCGCCGGTCGGCGATGTGCTCAATGTACTTTTTGAAGCCGTCGGCGTTCATGCCGAAAATCCCCTTGGGAAAAACCTCCTGGGCGAAAGTGTACTCGAGGACCACCGCTTTTTTGACGAGGTCGATGGCCCTTTGCTGGAACTCCGGCGTCCAGAGCTCGGGCTGTTCTTCTTTTATCGCGTTGATGAGCGAGATGCCGAAGTTCAGATGCATGGACTCGTCGCGCATGATGTACTGGATCTGCTCGGCGGAGCCCGTCATCTTGTTCTGCCGCTGGAAGCCGAACATGACGGCGAACGAGCTGTAGAAAAAGATGCCCTCCATGATGAGCGAGAACACGATGATGTTCTCGAGGAATTTCTGGTCGTTCTCGAACGTGCCCGTGGTGAACTTCGGGTCGAAGATGCCCTCGTTGAACGAAAGGATGAATTCGTCCTTGTCGTAGATGGCATCCACCTCGCGGTACATGTTGAATATCTCCCCTTCGTCGAGCCCGAGCGATTCCACGATGTACTGATACGAATGGGTGTGGATGGCCTCCTCGTACGCCTGACGGAGGAGATACAAACGGCACTCCGGCGAAGTGATGTGGCGGTAAAAGGCGAGCGCCACGTTGTTCGCGGCGATGGAATCGGCGGTGGTGAAAAAGCCGAGGACGGTCTTGAGGGCCGTGCGCTCGTCGTCGGTGAGAACGTTCGGGGCGCGCCACTGCTCGACGTCGCGCTGCATGCCGATCTCCGTCGGAAGCCAGTGGTTCGCGTTCGCCGCGTTATAGGCGTCCCAGGCGAACACGTGCTTCATGGGATACAGCTGGATGACGTCGGCGTCCGCGCCGTTGATGACGCGGCGCTGGTTGATGTCGACCTTGTCGGTCGTTCTTTTAATTGGCATGTTGGCTAACTATAACTGATGACTTCCAACTATAACAAGGATATTGTGTTTCCGCCGTTATAGTCATTTGTTATTTGTTCCTAGTTCCAACTACTGGCAGGACTCACAGTCGGGGTCTTCTATCTTGCAGAGCTTCGGTTCGCCCACGGACGCCGCCACGGGAACCGACGCGGTTTTTACCGCAGGAGCCGCCGCTACGGCCGCGATGGGCACGGCTGCCGGTTCCGCCTTCCTCGTATGGGTAGAGCCGTATTCGGAGGCGTTCACGGTCGATTTCTCGACCTGCGAGGCGGCCATAGTGCGGAGGTAGTAGGTGGTCTTGAGCCCCATTTTCCATGCGTACTGGTACACGTCGGAGATCTCTTTCCCCGACGAGCCGGCGTAGTAGATGTTGAGCGACTGGCTCTGGTCGACCCACTTGCCGCGATAGGCCGCACTCTTGATGAGCCATTCGGGCCGTATCTCAAAGACTTCTTTGTATTTTTCCTTGA
>JAUYLU010000041.1 GCA_030699625.1 bacterium | reverse complement strand
GCGTGGTAGACTGCGGTCATGCCTCCACAACCGCCTCCCGAACAATCGAAAAATTTTCTTAAAAACTGGTGGTCTCTCCAATCACGAGCCATAGCAATTGATTTGTCCGTTATCACAGCCGTTTTGATTCTATTTGCTGTCTACGCATTTTTAAATGGAGAAGGATGGACAAGTTTAATATTGCTGTGGCCTTTCTTGCTTATCCTTGTCCTTTTATGGTTTTGTTTAGCACTCTTACTTAAGCGCTATGGGTTCGGAAATATCCCAGCAGAGTTACAAAAAGTAACGAAACTTTCCGTAGTTTTTGCCGTCGTCATGGCAATAGCTCTGGTTGTCTTGTTTGCCTTTCTGTTTTTTGCTGACCCCGATACGATTATATCGATACTGATGCCGTCGAGCGGTATTACTACAGTCGCTGCTCCCATTCTCGGAGTATTGGGAGTGCTTATCGCGGTACTGGTCCTAAGAGTTTTATTTAAAAAAAGTAAGCAGCCTTAACACAGTCTACACGCTGTATGGCCGAGGCCAACAAAGCATTTGCCCATTTTGCTTGGTAATTTTACGAAGTAAAATTATCCCGAGCGCAGTCGAGGGATTGATTTCATAAATAAAACCGGCGGCCAAGGGCCGCCGTTTGTGTTTTCTCACATAGAAAAAGGCCGCGCAGTGCGCGGCCTTTTCAGCCCCAGGTTCTAGTTCATAGCTTTAGACCGTGCTTCATCGAAACTAACGAACCCGTGAACCTTAAGTTGAGCGTCGCCATCGCCACACCAACAGACTCCCGTCTCATCCATTACAATTGCAACGCGGTCATCTTCTTCGTGAACTATACGGAAGAAAATAGGCTTGTCTGGAATCGTCGGAAACGCTTTTCGCATCGCTTCCGGCACAGGGCCGTCGTCCGCGATCACGAATCCGAGTTCCCGCAGGACTTCAGCGTAACGGCTCTTTGAGCGCTGGTTGCTCATGAGAATTCCTCCTAGTCGTCTTGTCCAGACCCATCCTAGCACCGTTTGTTTCTTATTGAGCTTTCTGTTACTCTGTACCTAACGCTTCGGCGTCCGCCCACTGGCGGATTATTTTTTCAAAACTATGAACAGAGATTATCCACTTGAGAAAGTCAGGAACTTCGGCATCATCGCGCATATCGACGCGGGGAAGACCACCACGTCCGAGCGCGTGCTTTTCTATACGGGTTCCCAGCACAAGATTGGGGAAGTGCACGAGGGCGAGACGACCACCGACTGGATGGAGCAGGAGCGCGAGCGCGGCATTACCATCACCGCGGCCGCCATCACCTGCTTCTGGACCAAGACCGACGAGAAAGATAAAAAAGACGAAGCAAAAAAGTATCGCTTTAATGTGATTGATACCCCCGGCCACATCGACTTCACCGCCGAGGTGAAGCGCAGCATGCGCGTGCTCGACGGGGCGATCGTCGTCTTCGACGGCGTCGCCGGCGTCGAGCCGCAGTCCGAAACGAATTGGAGGTATGCGGACGAAGCAAAAGTGCCCCGCGTCTGCTTCATCAATAAGCTCGACCGCACGGGCGCCTCGTTCGAAAATTCCTATAAGAGCATCCTCGACCGGCTCTCACCGCGGGCTATCCGCATGCAGATCCCGATCGGGCTCGAGGCCGCGCACGAGGGCGTCGTTGACCTCCTCACCATGAAGAGCTACACCTTCTCCGGAAAAATGGGCGAAGAGGTAATCGAGGGCGAGATCCCGGCAGAACTCCTCGAAGAGGCGAAGAGGTATCGCGGCGAGCTTATCGAGCGCATCGTCGAACAGGACGATGCGGCGATGAGCAGCTACCTCGAGGGCGTGGAGCCTTCGCTCGAAGAACTCAAGGCCCTTTTGCGTAAAGCAGTTATGAGTAATGAAGTATTTCCGGTCTACTGCGGCTCGGCGCTCAAGAATAAAGGCGTACAGCTCGTCCTCGACGCGGTCGTGGACTATTTGCCGTCGCCGCTTGACCTCCCGCCCGCTACCGGTATTAATCCTAAAACAGGGGAGACGGTACAGCGCACCGCGTCAGACGATGAGCCGTTCTGCGCGCTCGCCTTTAAGCTCCAGACCGACCCGTTCGTGGGCGCCCTCACCTTCTTCCGCGTTTACTCCGGGACGCTGACCTCCGGCTCCTACGTCTACAACTCGACTACGGGTACTAAAGAGCGCGTCGGTCGCATTGTTCGCCTCCAGGCGAACAAGCGCGAAGAGGTGGAGAAGGTATTCTCGGGCGAGATCGCGGCCGCGGTGGGGCTTAAAGATACGAAGACCTCGCACACGCTCTGCGACGAGGCGAATCCAATCATTTTGGAACAAATTAAATTCCCCGAGCCGGTCGTCTCACTCCGTATCGAGCCGGCGACCAAGGCCGACCAGGAGAAGATGGGTATCGCGCTCCACAAGCTCGCCGACGAAGACCCGACCTTCCGCGTGACGAGTGATGAAGAAACTGCCGAGACCATTATTTCTGGTATGGGTGAGTTGCATCTTGAAATTTTG
>JAUYLU010000031.1 GCA_030699625.1 bacterium | reverse complement strand
CATCATCTTCAACCAGATCTTGATTGGCCTCTTCTCGGGCCTCGTGGCGCTCTTCTTCCTCTCGCGCTTCGATTACCGCCTTCTCAAGAAATACGCCTTCTATATCCTTCTCGGGGCGCTCCTCGTGAACCTCCTCGTCTTCGTCGACGGCATCGGCTTCACCCACAATGGCGCCACCCGCTGGATCGTCGTCGGCACCTTCTCCTTCCAGCCGGCCGAGCTCCTGAAGATCGCTTTCGTCGTCTATTTCGCCGCCTGGCTCTCGTGGGCGAGGGAGCGCGTCCGAACGCCCCGTTTCGGCCTCCTGCCGTTCCTCATCCTTACCGGGGCCTCCGCAGCCATCCTTTTGAAACAGCCCGACACCGGCACCTTCATGGTCATCTTCGCCGCGGGCCTCGCCATGTTCCTCGTGGCGGGCGCGCGCTTTCGGGACATCGCGAGCGTGGGGGCGCTTGCCGCCCTCGGCATCGCCATCCTCGCCTTCATGAAGCCGTACCTGAAAGCGCGCATCATGACCTTCTTCAATCCGGCCATCGACCCCTTGGGCGCTTCCTACCAGCTTCAGCAATCGCTCATCGCCATTGGCTCGGGTCAGCTCTTCGGCAAAGGATTCGGCCAGAGCGTCCAAAAATTCAACTTCCTACCCGAGCCGGTGGGAGACTCCATCTTCGCGGTGCTCTCCGAGGAGTTCGGGTTCATCGGCGGGGTAACGCTCATCCTCCTCTTCGTCGCCTTCGCCCTCCGGGGACTCCGCATCGCGAACGTGGCGGGGGACGGCTTCGGCAGATACCTCGCCGTCGGCCTTGTCACCCTCATCGTGGCCCAGTCGTTCGTGAACATCGCCTCCATGGTGGGACTCCTGCCCTTGACCGGCATCCCCATCGCTTTCGTCTCCCACGGGGGCACGGCCCTTCTCTTTGCACTCGCGGAAGTGGGCATCCTCCTCAACATTTCGCGCTCCGGCGCGCTTCCCGTCCGCCGGAGCGCCTAAAACAGCCGGAAGGGCCCTGTAAGGCCATTTTGCGGGGTTTGGTATACTGGGGGCATGAAGTCCTGTTAGAGATAGGCCTTTGGCAATGCACCTTTCGCCAAAGGCCTACGGGAACGCGCAGGGCGAAAAATATGGAAAAGAAATTTAAAGCTAATCATGGGAAAACGTTCTCCGGACAGAGAGCGACCGTTCCCTATTTCGGCAAGCGAGGACGCGCGAAAGCTCGCTTACGCGCCGTCGGAGCGACGCCGAAACAAAGTAACCTTTATCTCTAACAGGATGAGAATACTTTTTGGCGGGGGAGGCTCCGGCGGGCATTTCTATCCCATCATCGCCATCGCCGAGCGCATCCGGGATATCATCGAGGAGGAAAAGATAGTCGACGCCAAGCTCTATTACCTCGCCCCCGAGCCCTACGACGAGAAGGCTCTTTTCGAGAACGGCATCGCCTATCGCCCCATCACCGCAGGAAAGCTCCGGCGCTACTTTTCGTTCCGAAACGCCATCGACGCGGTGAAGACCGCCGTCGGAGTGCTCCGCGCCCTCTGGCAGGTCTACCTCGTCTTTCCCGACGTCGTCTTCGGCAAAGGGGGATGGGCCTCGTTCCCGACGCTCCTCGCGGCGCGCGTGCTCGGCATCCCCGTCATGGTCCACGAGTCGGATTCCGTGCCGGGAAGGACGAACCGCTGGGCCTCGAAGTTCGCGCGCCGCATCGCCATCTCCTTCGAGGAAGCCGTCTCGTTTTTCCCCGCCGCGAAAACCGCCTACACCGGCCAGCCCATCCGGAAGGAAATCCTGAAACCGCTCAAGGAAGGCGCGCACGAGTACCTGAAGCTCGACCCGACGGTTCCCACCATCCTCATCCTCGGCGGCTCGCAGGGCGCCGAGCTCGTGAACGACGCGGTGTTCCGGGCCCTGCCCGAGCTCCTTTCCGCATATCAGGTCATCCACCAGGTCGGACCGAAGAACCTCGAGAACGCCGAGAAGCTCGCGAGCGTCATTTTGAAAGAAAGCCCGCACGCCGGCCGCTACCGCGCCTTCGGCTACCTGAACGACCTCTCCATGCGCATGGCGGCGGGCATCTCGTCGCTCATCGTCTCGCGGGCCGGTTCGACGCTCTTCGAGATCGCCGCCTGGGGCATTCCCTCCATCCTCATTCCCATCACCGATTCGAACGGCGACCACCAGCGTAAGAACGCCTTCAACTACGCCCGGGCGGGTGCCTGCGTGGTCGTCGAGGAGGCGAACCTCACGCCGCACGTGCTCATCTCGCAGATCGCGAAGCTCATGGAAAACGAGGCGGGGCGCGCGAAAATGGCGGAGGCGGCGCAGAAGTTCCACCGTCCTGACGCCGCGAAAGTAATCGCCAAGGAGCTCATCGCGCTCGCCCTCGAGCATGAGCCCCGTTAGCGTCCCGCTTCTTATTTTATGAAAAAATCTATCAGCAAGAACTCTCATGGGGTAAAGAGTAAAAACCAACAGGGAAGCGTGATGACGCGCTTCGCCCCGTCGCCAACGGGGGTGCTCCATATCGGCGGCGCGCGTTCCGCCCTTTTCAACTATCTTTTCGCCAAAAAGCACGGCGGGAAGTTCATCCTCCGCATCGAGGACACCGACAAGGAGCGGAGCAAGAAGGAGTTCGAGGACGACATCGTCGAAGGGCTCTCGTGGCTCGGGCTCGAGTGGGACGAGCGCTACCGCCAGTCGGAGCGCACCGACGTTTACAAAAAATATCTGAAGAAGCTCGTCGACGAAGGAAAAGCGTACGTCTCGAAAGAAGAAGTGAAAAAAGAAGGCGAGAGGGAAGAGGTCATCCGCTTCAGGAACCCGGGCGGCACGGTAACATTCGACGACCTCATCCGCGGCGAAATATCGTTCGACACCGCCGAGCTCAAGGATTTCATCATCGCGAAATCTCTCGAGGAGCCGCTTTACCACCTCGCCGTGGTCGTCGACGACCACGAGTCGGGCATCACCCACGTCATCCGCGGCGAGGACCATATTTCGAACACTCCGCGGCAAATCCTCCTCCTCGAGGCCATCGGGGCCAAAAGGCCCGCCTACGCCCATATCCCGCTCATTCTGGCCCCCGACCGCTCGAAGCTCTCGAAGCGCCACGGGGCCGTCGCCCTCACCGAATTCAAGAAGGAGGGCTATTTGCCCGAGGCCATGGTGAACTACCTCGCCCTCCTCGGCTGGAACCCCGGCGGGGAAGAGGAGCTTTTTCCGATGGAGCGGCTCGTCGGGCTTTTCGACCTCGGCAAAGCGCAGAAAGGAGGGGCCGTCTTCAACATCGAGAAGCTGAAGTGGTTCAATCGGGAATACCTGAAAGAGGGCGGCGAAGGGAAAATAAAAGAGGCGCTCGAAGCGCAAGGCGTCCGCGCGACGCTACCCCTCGTCGCCGCGCTGCGGGAAAGAATAAATACTACCCATGACATCGCGCGCCTCCTCGAAGGAGAATTCAGCTTCGTGCGCGAGAAGCCGGCGTGCAAAAAGGAAAAGCTCGTTTGGAAAGAGACATCGGCTTCCGATGCCGCGAAACACCTCGAAGCGATTGCGGAAAAAATCGGATCGATGAAAAAATTCGACGCGGCGGCGCTCACGGAATCGGTCATGCCCTACGCGGAGGAGCACGGGAGGGGAGCGGTGCTCTGGCCTTTCCGCTTCGCCCTCACCGGCAAAGACAAAAGCCCCGACCCCTTCACGGTCGCCGCAATCATCGGCAAAGACGAGGCGCTCGCGCGGCTTGGCGATGCCGTCCAAACATTGAATGCATAAGAACTTTTTTACCATTTTGCTTTTGGGAGCGCTCCTCATCGCCGGGGGGACGCTTTCGCACGCCGCGACCGTTGACGAGCTTCGGGCCGAAATCGCGAGTAAGAACGCCGAGCTCGCGCAGATCGAGAAGGAGATCGAGCAGTTCGAATCGCAAATCGCCACCACCGCGGCCGAAGCGGCGACGCTCAAGAAAGCCCTCGCCGAGCTCGAGCTTGCCAAAAAGAAGCTCCTCGCCGAGATAAAAGCCACCGAGAAAAAGATCTCCATCGCGAACACCACCATCAAAAAGCTCGACGGCGAAATCGTTGACAAGACGAAGCGCCTCGAGCTTTCGCTCGCTGCCCTCGGCAAAAGCATGCGAAACGCGAATGACCTCGAATCGCAGAACCTGGTCGAGCTCATGCTCGCGAACAAGAGCGTCTCCGGCGTCTGGGAAGACATCGACAACCTGCGGACGATGGGGGAAACGCTCCGGCTCCATATCCTCGAAGTGAGGGGAGTGCGCGCCGAGCTCGAGGGCGACAAAGCGGAGAAGGAGAAAGAGAAAAAGAGCCTCCTCGCGCTCAAAAGCGGGCTTTCAGACCAGCAGAAGCTCGTCCAGTCGAATGCCGCGCAGAAAAGCAAAGTGCTCGCCGAGACGAAGAGCAAGGAATCGGAATACAAAAAGCTCCTCGCTGACCGGCTCGAGAAGAAAAACCGGCTCGAGCGCGAAATATTCGACTTCGAGAGCCGCCTCCAGGTCGAGATCGATCCGTCGAGGCTCCCCAAGGTGGGGACGGGGGTCCTCTCGTGGCCGCTCGACAAGATAAAAATCACCCAGTATTTCGGCTTCACCGCCTTTGCGACCAAAAATCCGCAGATATACAATGGAAACGGGCATAACGGCGTCGATTTCGCGGCAAGCCCCGGCACGAGGGTTATGGCGGCGCTTTCCGGAAGGGTGGTGGACACCGGGAACACCGACACCGCCTGCTACGGCGTCTCGTACGGCAAATGGGTACTCAT
>JAUYLU010000026.1 GCA_030699625.1 bacterium | reverse complement strand
TTCCATGGTCTTATTATGTTGTCGTATGCGTAAGCTATAACCATGGGTCCTGTTAGAAATGACCCTTTAGGATAAAGGGTCACGAGAACGCTCAATATACTAAAATGTCGAAAAGATTAAAAGGTAACCACCGAGAAGTGCCCGCTTCGATATGCCATAGAGCGAGCGTTCTCTATTTCTAACAGGATGGAGATCGCAGATAAGAAAGAGCCCCTCTTTTTGTTTTTAGGGGACGTAGCGGCCTTCTATCTCGCCCTCTGGGCGATGCTTCTCCTGCGCTACGGCAAGCTTCCCGACGAGGGAGTCTTGGCGCTTCATCTCGCGCCGTTCTCCTTCCTTTTCGCGGTGTGGGTGGTGGTTTTCTTCATCGCGGGGCTCTACGAGAAGCACACCGCATTTTTCAAGAGCCGCCTCCCTTCGGTCATCCTGAACGCCGCGCTCGTGAACGCGGGCCTCGCCGTCCTTTTCTTCTATTACATCCCCACGTTCGGCATCACCCCGAAGACGAACCTGTTCCTCTACCTCGTCATCTCGTTCGCGCTCATCGTGCTGTGGCGGCTCTACGGCACGCGCTTCCTCGGGGCGCGGAAGCGCGAGAACGCCATTCTCATCGGCGGCGGTGAAGAGATGCGCGAGCTTCGCGACGAAGTGAACGAGAACGCCCGTTACAGCCTGCGCTTCACCTCGGTGATAGATCTCGATGCCGCAGGGAGCATCGATTTCAAGCGCGACGTGCTCGACAAGATCGCCGCCGAGCAGGTCTCGTCGGTGGTCATCGACATCACCAACGAAAAAATAGGACCGATGCTTCCGCGTCTCTACGAGCTCATTTTCAAGAGCGTGCGCTTCTTCGACATGCATAAGGTCTACGAGGAAATCTTCGACCGCGTGCCGCTTTCGCTTGTGCGGCACAATTGGTTCCTCGAGAACATCTCGTCTTCGTCCGTGACCGCTTATGACGTTCTGAAACGGATCATGGACATCACCATCGGGGCGGTGCTTGGAGTGCTTTCGCTCGCGCTCTATCCGTTCGTCATCCTCGCCCTGAAGCTCGACGACGGCGGCCCCGCGTTCAGCCGCCAGACGAGGATAGGGAGAGGAGGGAGGCCCATTACCATCGTGAAATTCAGGACCATGACCCTCGCGAACGACGAGGGTGAATGGGGGAAGGTCGAGAACAAGGTAACCCGCGTAGGGGCATTTCTTCGGAAAAGCCGCATCGATGAGCTTCCCCAGCTCTGGAACGTGCTCAAAGGCGATATCTCCCTCATCGGGCCGCGCCCGGAGTTCCCGCGCGCCGTGAGAGAGTACAACGAGAAGATTCCGTACTACAACGTGCGCCATCTGATCGAGCCCGGGCTCTCCGGCTGGGCCCAGCTTTACCACGAACGGCATCCGCACCACGGCGTCGACGTCGAGGAGACGAAAAACAAGCTTTCGTACGACCTCTACTACATCAAGAACCGTTCGCTCATGCTCGACATCGCCATCGCCCTGAAAACCATGAAAACGCTCCTCCAACGGGCGGGGAGGTAACATGAAAAAGACCATCGTCACCGGCGGCGCGGGATTCATCGGCTCGAACCTCGTCGATGCGCTCGTCGAAAGGGGCTACGAAACGCACGTGGTGGACAACCTCGTGTCGGGAAAGCGCGCCCATGTCCATCCGAAGGCCGTGTTCCATGAGCTCGACGTGAGGGAAACGGAGAAACTAAAGGAACTCTTCAAGGGCGCTTCGTGCGTTTTCCATCTCGCGGCCCTCCCGCGCGTGCAGTATTCCATCGAGCATCCTCTTGAGACGAACGAGGCAAACGTCACAGGAACGCTTTCGGTGCTCTCGGCGGCGAAGGACGCCGGGGTAAAGCGCGTGGTCTATGCGGCCTCAAGCTCGGCTTACGGCGACCAGGAGGAGCTTCCGCTCCATGAGGAAATGCCCGCCATGCCGAAGAGCCCCTATGCCCTCCACAAGTATGTCGGCGAGCTTTACGCGCGCCTCTGGAGCGAGCTTTTCGGCCTCGAAACGGTATCGCTCCGCTTTTTCAATGTTTACGGGCCGCGGCAGAGCGACGAGGGGGCGTACGCGCTCATCATCGCTAAGTTCTTGAAACAGAAGCGGGAGAGGAAGCCGCTCACCGTGACCGGGGACGGCACCCAGACGCGCGATTTTACCCACGTGGAGGACGTAGTGGTCGCGTGCCTCCTCGCCATGGAGAGCGGGAAGGTGGGGAAGGGAGAAGTCATCAATATCGGCTCGGGGAAGAACATTTCGGTGAACGACATCGCACGTCTTGTCGGGGGGAAGGTGGAGCATATCGCGCCGCGTATCGAACCCCACGACACGCTCGCCGACACGAGGAGGGCAAAGGAGCTTCTCTCGTGGTCTCCATCGGTTACAATAGAAGAGGGAATACAATCATTCCTCCGACAGTGAACCAGGCGCTTTTTTCATATCTCTACGGGTTCGCGCACCGCTCGGCGGCGCTCGATTCCGCCATCGTTTTTTTCGCCACCGATTTCGGCCTCATCGTGGGCGCCGCCTTTCTTTATTTCCTCTATACCCACGAGGACAAGCGCCGCGCCGTGAAGGAGCTTCTCATCGTCGCCGGCACGGCCTTCGTGGCCTGGGTGCTCGCCCATGTCATCAAGTATTTCTATCCGGCCGGCCGGCCCGATACGCTCATCGATGCGGTGAAGCCGCTTTTCGCCCACGGGAGCGGCATCGATGCCTTCCCGTCGGGGCATGCCACGTTTTTCGCGGCGCTTTCCATGGCGGCGTTTTTCTACCACAAAAAAGTGGGCTATCTGCTCGCCGCCGTGGCGCTTCTGGTGGGGCTCGCCCGCGTCATGGCGGGGGTTCACAGCCCGTTTGATGTCATTGCGGGCTTTGCCCTTGGCATTTTCGTCGCGCTCACGCTCCATTTTTTCGTTCGCCGCCGCTAATCCTCGCAGCACTCTTCCTTCATTGCCTTTTCTTCGAAAATCGCTAGAATAACGGGAATGTTCAGGCCTCGCCTTACCGCGCTCATGCTTCTCATTGCCGGCACCCTGGTCGGCTATGTTATCTTCGCCTCGGAGCCGAAGCTCTACGAGAAAGCGCCCGGAGAAAAAGTTCCTCCGGGCGCGGAGACGCTCTCGCGCTTTCCGTTCAAGCTCGGCCTCGACCTCTCGGGCGGGACGCACCTCGTCTACAAGGCGGACATATCCGGCGTGCCTGCGGGCGAAGCGGGCGATTCGCTCGAAGCGCTCCGCGACGTCGTCGAGCGGCGGGTCAATTTGTTCGGCGTGGCCGAACCCATCGTCCACCTCGAGGAAGGCTCGATTGCGGGCGGGGCGGGGAACGAGAAGCGGCTCGTGGTCGAGCTTCCGGGCGTCACCGACGTCGAGGAGGCCATCCGCCAGATTGGCGCGACGCCGCTTCTCGAGTTCATGACCGAGCGTCCCGAGGGGGCCCAAAAACAGGCGATTCTCGCCGCCATTAAGCGCTTTCAGGAAACGGGCGCCGTGAGCCCGCTCCTTGCCGAAGACCCGTACTACGTGAAGACCGAGCTCACCGGCCGCTACCTCGACCGCGCGGCGCTCGAGTTCGATTCCACCACCCAACAGCCGCTCGTCTCCCTCCAGTTCGACCGCGAGGGCGCCGCCCTCTTCGAAAGGATGACCCGCGAGAACGTGGGGAAGACCATCGCCATCTACCTCGACGGCGCGCCCATCTCGACCCCGGTGGTAAACGAAGCCATATCCGGCGGCCGCGCCCAAATCACCGGCCAGTTCACTCCGGCGGAGGCGAAGCAGCTCGTGGGACGGCTCAATTCCGGCGCCCTTCCGGTGCCCATCTCGCTCCTCTCGACGCAGGTCATCGGCGCGCCGCTCGGCGAGCAGGCGCTTGCCGACGGCCTCTATGCCGGCATCGTCGGCCTTCTCGCCGTCGCCCTCTTCCTCGTCGCCTGGTATCGCTTGCCGGGGCTCGTGGCGGTCGCGGCTCTTTCCATCTACGTGGCGCTCATGCTTCTCATCTTCAAGCTCGTCCCCGTGACGCTCACGGCCGCGGGCATCGCGGGCTTCGTGCTCTCCATCGGCATGGCAGTGGACGCGAACATTCTCATCGCCGAGCGCACCAAGGAGGAGCTCCGGCGCGGCAAGGGAATCACGGCCGCCATCGCCGAAGGATTTGCGAGGGCGTGGCTTTCCATCCGCGATTCGAACATCTCTTCCATCATCACCGGTGTCATCCTTTTCTGGTTCGGCACCTCGCTCATCGAGGGGTTCGCGCTCACCTTCACCTTGGGCGTGCTCGTCTCGATGCTCTCCGCCATCTCGATATCGCGCACCTTCCTCTACGCGCTCGGCATCGAGCGGCGCACCGGCCTCACGGCATTTCTGTTCAGCAGTGGCTTTCACAGAAACTGACAACTAACCACCAACAGCCAACAATGAAATGCAAAATCGAAAATCTGGCCCCTGTTGTAAGTTGTAGGTTGTTTGTTGCGGGTTAAAAATTATGTTCATAATTTTTTACAGGAAAATATTCTTCATCATCTCGGCGTTCGCCGTGGCTGCCGCGCTCGTCCTCATGTTCTCTTTCGGTTTCAACGCGGGCATCGATTTCACCGGCGGCGCCATCCTCGAGGCCGAGTACCCGGGCGGGCGCCCCGACGTCGGGACGCTCGCCGAAGCGGTTAAAAAGGAGTTTCCCGACGCCATAGTGCAGACGGCGGGGGAGAAAGGAGTCTTCGTGCGGACGCGCGACCTTGCCGACCCCGAGCACACGAAGCTTCTCTCCGCGCTCTCGCTTGGCGGCACGGCGCAGGTCTCGGAAAAGCAGTTCAATTCCATCGGCCCCACCATCGGCAGGGAACTCCGCCAAAAGGCGTGGCTCGCCATCGCCGCAGTGCTCCTCGCCATCATGTGCTTCATCGCTTTCGCTTTCCGGAAAGTGTCCGAGCCGATTTCATCATGGCGGTATGGCGGCATCACGCTCGTCGGGCTCGCGCATGATATCATCATCCCTGCGGGACTCTTCGCCTACCTCGGCAAGGAGGTGAACTCGCTCTTCGTGGTGGCACTCCTTTCCATCCTCGGCATTTCGGTGCACGACAAGATCGTGGTCTTCGACCGCGTGCGCGAGAACTTGAAGCTCAAGATTTCCAAGAGCTTCGAGGAAACGGTGGGAAAGAGCCTTGAGCAGACGTTCACCCGGTCGGTGAACACCTCGCTCACCACCCTTTTCGTGCTCTTCGCACTCTGGTTCTGGGGTCCCGCTTCGACGCGCGATTTCGCGCTTCTCCTTTTCACCGGCGTCGCCATCGGCACCTACTCGTCGGTCTTTTTCGCCACCCCGCTCCTCGTGACGCTTGAGAAGTGGCAAAAACAACGCGCTTGACCCCGTAGTAGATTTCGGCATAGCGCCTTGCCTGCCGGCAGTCGAAGCGTTATGGTACTGGGATGGCAGAAGCGCTAACGGCTTGCCTTGGCTTTTTATCCGCTCTATACTCCCGAGGGGATAAGCGAAGGCCGAAAAGCCGTTCTTCAGCGCTCTTAAGAGCGATTAGGAAAGTCCGGATCGTCGGACGATACGCATGGGATGTTTCAGATATTTGACCCGCGCAGGATAAAAGGGAAACTGGTTTAAACGGCTCCACTCCCTCTTTCGCAGTGCTTATCCCTAGCCCTGGAAACGGGGCTTTTCTTGTGCTTGACGCGCCTTTAAATATGGCTATACTCTATGGGTGCCTGGTAACAGGCCGTTTTAGTTGGTCTTTGACAACAAAATAGTAAGCGAAGTCCCGTTAGAGCCAGAGCTTCGTAAGAAGCTCGTCCGGTCTCTAATGGGATGAACATCCAACAGTGCAACAAGCCCTCCGTCTGCTAGGCGGAGGCAAGACAAAGCA
>JAUYLU010000020.1 GCA_030699625.1 bacterium | reverse complement strand
AAAAATCGCGATAACCGGAAGACCGGGCCGTAATGAAACGGAAGAAAAGCTCGGCGAGACGGAGCGGTAAAAAGGAGAAATGTAGCACGCGCGAGCCGCGATAGCCAAGCGAGGGCGGAGGGGTCGCTCCTTTTTCCACGATAAGAAGAAGGTCGAAACGCTTTCCAATCTCCTTGAGAAAATCATGGATATGGGCGAAATGAGTGGCATCGTCCGCGCTATATTCAGGAAGGACGTAATAGAGCTTGGGCGTCATATGTTGGGGCGAAACACAAAATTTCGATAAGCGAAAAAGCCGATCACGGCAATAACCACGCCGGCAAGGAACTGGGAAAGGACATACCAGACGGAAAGCCATTCGACAAGCGCGTATACGAGGAGAGTATTGAGCGCGAGATTGCCGAGAACGACGAGCAGATACCAGAAAAACTGGATATGGACGCCTTCGGTCGTTTTGTCCCTGAACGTCCAAAATTTCTGCATGCTGAAGCTCACCGCGATGGAAACAATAAATGCGATAACGGAGGCGATAAGATAGTAGAGCCTGGCATACTCCGCTAGCGTATAGAGCACCAAGAGGTTGGCGAGAGTGGCCGCTCCTCCGGAGATCACGTACTTTACCGCTTTTCGATATGTAAAAAAAAGTTCATAGAACGCCGGGAGATGCAGGCGTACCAATTCATGGGAGCGGTAGTAAAAATGCTTGAACATGGACGTATTATATCCCTCCTAGGAGACATCCTCCCAGTTCTTTTTGTATTCCTCAAGGTAGGCCTCCTTGTCCTTCGGCAAGCAAGAAAGCGCCTCGGCGGTCGCCGACCGCTTTACTTTTTTGGCGAATTCTTTATCGAGAATGATGGAGGATGCCTTTTTGGCAAGGCATTCGGCATCATGCGGCGGGCAGACGAGCGCGCTTTCGCCGTCGCGCAAAACAGTTCCCACGATGCCCGCGTCGGTGGCCACGATGGGAACGCCATGGATGGCCGCCTCGATAAGCGAAAGGCCGTAACCTTCGTAATCGGAGGTCGAAAGGTAGAGGTCGGCGCCGCGGTAGAAAGACGCGGTGTCGTCCTGCCAGCCCGCAAAAACGACGTTTTGCTCCAGTTTTAAGTTTTTAGTCAATAGTTCCAAGTTTCTACGCTCGCTTCCCTCCCCTACGATGACATAGCCCACCTTGGGATATTCCTTGATGACGCGCACCATGGCGCGAAGCCCGAGCGAAACGTTCTTTTCCGGTTCGAGGCGAGCCACCGTGAGCGCGATGAAATTGAACTGCGGGTAGCGCGCGTGGAGGTCGAAGGCGGGCTGTGCGGACATGAGCTTCTCGGCGTCGATAAAGACGGGGAGAACGACAGGGGCAGTTTTTAGTTTTAAGTTTTTAGTTTTAAGAGAGGATGCGATGCGTTCGGAGACGACGCGGATGCCGGCCGCGCGAGGAAGCAGGAATCTCGCGATAAACACCCGCACGCGGTTCGGGAACGAGCGACGCGCGAAGTATGGGCTCAAAAAATCGGTATGCACTTGAAGCTCAAGCTTCGCGCGATGATAGCGCGCAAGCCGCCACCCCACGAACCCCGTCTCGAACGGATCTTGAGCAGTGACGAGGTCGGGGCGCGGCAATCCCTTCCCTATTCGCCACGCGTCCGAGAGATAGCACCATTTCGAGCGGGAATTGGTGGGGTGGAGAAAGACGTTTTCGGCGATGGCTTCAGGACGATGATTACCCTTCGAAAGCACGATGATGTGGAGTGTATCGGTTATGGTCCCGAAGTCGCGGAAACGCGCGCGCACGGCGCTCCCCTCTTGAAACGCGTTCCGGTCCGTCGACAGCATGAGGACGTTCACGGGATTCATAGCGAAATCGCCTCTATGGTCTCCTTGAGCATCCGATCGACGCTGAACTCCGCGACCGTTTTCCGGCCGTTCACGAAAAAGCGCTTGGCCAAGTCGTCGTCGAGGATAACCCGTTCAATGGCCCGAATAAGCGCCGCGCGGTCGTCGGGCGCGACCAAAAGCCCGTTTTCGCCGTCCTTGATTATCTCGGGATTCCCCCCTACGTCGGTGGTAACGACGGGTGTGCCGATGGCGAGCACCTCAAGGAGCTGGTGGGAGAATCCTTCGTAGGAAGTATTGAGGACGAAGACGTCGGCATTTCGGATATACTTGAAAAGCTTTTCCTGCGGAAGCGCGCCTGTCAAAAAGACGTTCGATTGAAGCCCGAGTCTCGTTATGTTCGATTCGAGCATGGAGCGCTCGGGCCCGTCGCCGACAATGATGAGCTTCGCGCCCGGAAAATGCTTCACGAGCTCGCGCATGAGCGAGATGAGCGTGACGAAGCCCTTCCACGGCACGAGGCGGCCGGCGGAGACGATGACTTTCTCTTCGGAAGGCGCGTGCGGTGTGGCGTCCTTCGAGCCGCCCGGCTCGCCGGTATAGGCGTTATAAACGACGACGATCTTCTCCTTGCTGATGCCCCAGTTCCCCACTATTTTCTTCAAATATTTCGAAGGAACGATAATGGTGTCGGCGCTCCTCGCCACGAGGGCCTCCACCGTCTTCAATACCCTTACAAAGAAAGGGTAGCCGCGGTGCTCCTTCGAGAACTCATCAAGCGAAACCGCGATGCCGTACCGCGCGGTACCCTGTTCCCATGCGTAATCGCCGACCACTTTGAGCACGAATTTCTTCCGGAGAAACACGGCCGCAAGAAGCGCGGGGAACCCGACCGACACGGGGTCCTGGGCGTAGATGACATCGGCGAACGGCGCGAGCCGCAAAAGCTTCGTGAAGTAGCGAACATGCGAAAGCGGTTTCGGCAGATGCCGGACGTCGCCGAACGAGAGCACTTCGACGTCAATGTCGCGCTTCGGAAGCTCCTCCTTGAGGAGCTTCGAGTAGGTGGCGGGGCCGCCGATGTCGGGCGGATAGAGCCCTGTGGCAATGAGGATTTTCATAAAAAATAGGGCGCTAGGGCGCTCTGTTAGACAGTATAACCCTTGCCGGGGAAGAAAGGTTTAAGTTAAGAATAGGCCGTAAATAAGCGCTATAATAGGCTAATCCGATGAAAATAATACTGGCTACACCGCTCTATCCCCCCGATATTGCAGAGCCGGCTCCCTATACCAAAGAGGTTGCCACCCGGCTCGGGAAGCGCCATGAGGTCACCACAATCGCCTATGGGCGCTTGCCTGAGAAAACCCCCGGCGTCAAAATAATTTCAGTGGACAAGCGAACTCCCCTGCCGATACGGCTTGTTGTCTACTCGTTTGCGCTCTGGCGGGCGGCGCGTCGCGCGGACGTCATCTACGCGCAGAACGGCCCGTCCGTAGAACTTCCGGTAGGTATCGTTGCAAGGATCACCGGCGTACCGCTTATCGTACGAGTAGGAGACGAGCTGGCACATCAATACGCGCAAAAAAAGACGCTTCGCCGCTTCATCGAGCGTTTTGCGTTCGGGCGCGCGGCGCAGTTTATCACCGACACGCCGCAGGTGCGCCCGGAGATGTCGCCCCTCGAGCCAAGACCTGATGAGGCGTTTAAAAAGTACGAAAGATCCTGGGATGCGCATCTGCAGGTCCTCGATGATTCATTCCGACATGCCTGATTACAGGGAACCGTGGAGAAAATACAAGGAACGCGAACTCGCCGCGATAGTTCCGATATTGGGTGAGCTCGGATTCGAGCTCGAGGCACAGCAGCCCCACATGGGAGGCGAACGCTCCCTCATGCAAGCGGTAACCACGAAAGGAGGAAGGAAGGTCATTCTCGTCGGAGTGCGCAAAAGCGACCGGCGGCGCGTCATCATCAAAGCCACGAGCGACGCCGCGGGTAAAAACGAGCTTCTCCATGAACGCCTGTGCCGTCAGATACTGCACCGGATACGATTCGCGTATCAGATATTCTTTTCTCCGGAAGAGATCCTCTTTATAAAACGCGATGGCTACGTCATTGCGATACAGGAATTCATCGAGCAGAAATCTGCTTTTGTGGAACGGCCGCTCAAAGAGCAATTTTCGCTGGCGCTCAAGGCCTTCAAGGCCCAGGAAGGCGCCCATGCCACGACCTACGGGCACGCGCGGCTCGTGCGTGCGAGCTTCGGCTCAATCAATGCGCGCGGCTACCTCGCCGCATTTGGGGATTTCAAAAAAAGTATTCTTACAGGTCGTCCAGGAGATCGCCGAACGGAAGAATTGCTCGAGAGGGCATGGCGGTTACTCGACAAAGAGCGCGAAACCATCGAGCAGTATTCGGGCTTCCTTACGCACGTGGATTTCGTGCCGCACAATATACGCATCAAAGGCAATGACATTTATCTGCTCGACCACTCGTCGCTTCGTTTCGGCAACAAGTATGAGGGGTGGGCGCGCTTCGTCAATTTTATGGTTCTCTACAACCGCCCGCTCGCCGACGCACTCGTGCAATATGTGCGCGACAACCGAACACCGGAGGAATCACTTTCGCTCAAACTCATGCGGGTATACCGTCTGGGAGAATTAATCTGGTATTACACCGACAAACTCGATAAAACTTCAGGCGATCTCCATGCGCTTACTGAAAAACGCGTCGAACTCTGGTCGCGCGTGCTCGAGGCGGTGCTCAATGATGAGCCGGTCCCCGATGAGATGGTGCGGGAATACAAGCGTACCCGCGATGCGCTCAGAAGCGATGAGGAAAAGCGAAGGCAGGTCGGTCTGCACTAAAAACAAAGGCGCGGCATGAAACCGCGCCCGCGAGCGCTCTATGGCTAAGCCACAAGACACCCAATGTCCGCTTCGGTGAGCCCCTTTGACCATTTGTCGAAGTCGGCATCGGCAGCCCACCAGTCGTTCCCCTTGTTATTCGGGTCGCCAACAGGCTCCCCGTATGTAATCGTTGCGATAACGCTCCCGGGGAAAAGGTAAACATTGTGTATGTGGCTAGGGAATGAGGTGTATACCTCACCGCGTTCGTAGACACACACACGCCAACCTTTATCCCGTTCTATCCTTGCAACTGCCATTTTTCCAGCAATCACCACCTGTGTTTCCACGACCCCCTTGTGAAAGTGGGCGTTCTGCCACTTGGCTTCCCCCGGCGGCGCAACGGTGTGGTGAATCGCGGTACCGTCTGCTAAGCGAACGCGACGGCGAACTTCACCGTTGGGCATCCTTTTGCCTGTAATCTTGACGGCCTCGCCGAGCAAATCGACTTCCAGATCGGTACGATCCTGATCGGGCATTTAGCCCTCCTGTGTAAGTTGAGCGACTTTTTAAATTGTAACACGTTTAAAAATTTTTAGC
>JAUYLU010000014.1 GCA_030699625.1 bacterium | reverse complement strand
TTCCCGCTGCGACGCGCATCTCGGGCACATCTTTGACGACGGCCCGACCGAGACGGGGAAGCGCCTCTGCATCAATTCCTGCGCGCTTGATTTCAGCGAGAAGTGAAAGTAAAAACCTACACAAAAAAAGATTTCGAGTGGACGAAGTGGAACGCCGCGACCATCCGCTCGCTCGTGCCGAAAATCATCGCGCACAAGAAAAAAGTATATGCGGAAATAAAGAAAATTCCCGCCAAGGAGCGGACGTTCGAAAACACCGTCTACGCCCTCGAGATGTCGGGCGAGCCTTTTGGCACTGCTCTTTCCGCCATTGAGGTGCTTTCCAAAGGCTCGCCCGCTGAACGGGTCCGTAAAGCGGCGAACGAAGTGAAAGAGACTCTCGGCAAAAAGCTCGTCGACATCGAATACGACAAAGGCATCTATCGCGCCCTCCGCGAGTACGGGAAAAGCCCTCTGCGGAAAAAAGAGAAGCTTCTTCCGGAGGAAAAGAAGCTTTTCAAGGATATGCTCCTTTCCTATAAGCGCATGGGGTTCGACCTTCCCGAGGCAAAGCAGAAAACGCTGAAGCGGATTATGAAGCGTCTCTCCGTGCTCTCGACCAAGTTCGAAGAGACGCTCAATGAGTGGGACGATTTCATCGTCGTGAAGAGAGAGGAGCTTCTCGGCTTGCCGGAACGCTACGTCGAGGGGCTTGAGAGGACGAAAGACGGGCGATACAAGGTGACGCTCAAGTATCCCGACCTCATTCCTTTCATGGAGCATGCGAAAGACGAGCGGCGTAGGAAGGAGCTTTCGATCAAGAATTCGCAGAAAGGCGGCATAAAGAACCTGAAACGGCTCGAAGAAGCGGCCCGTCTCCGGCACAAGAAAGCGGTACTGCTCGGCTACAGAGGCTATTTCGATTTTGTGCTCGAGCGGCGCATGGCCAAGAACACGAGGACGGCGGAGCGTTTCATTGAAGGGCTTCATAAAAAGATAAAGGGGGGGCTCATGGAGGAGCTCCGCGAGCTCGCGGGGCTCAAGGAAGAGATGACGCGCGATGGCGCGGGCAAGCTTTCTTTCTATAACGTCGGATATTATTCGGAGCGCCTCAAGGAACGGAGGTTCAACATCAATAGCGAAAAGCTCCGCGAATATTTCCCCTTCGAGAAGGTCGTCGAAGGGACGTTCGCCATCTATCAGAAGCTTTTCAGCGTTGCCTTCCGCGAGCTCAAGGGGTATCCGGTCTGGCACGAGGACGTACGCCTTTTCGAGGTGCGCGACAAGGGAAAGACCGTCTCGTATTTCATGCTCGACCTCTACCCGCGAAAAGGGAAATACGGCCATGCCTGCGCCCAGGAAGTGACAACGGGCCGCATGTCGGGGTTCCGGGGGGATGCCTACGTCGCCCCGCTCGCGGTCATGTTCGCCAATTTCCCGAAGCCGACGAAGGGAACCCCCTCGCTCCTTTCGCACGGCGAAGTGGAGACCTTTTTCCACGAGTTCGGCCATATCATGCACGCCGTGCTCACCAAGGGGCGCTATCCGTCGCAATCGGGCTATAACACCGTGTGGGATTTCGTCGAGGCGCCTTCGCAGATGCTCGAAAACTGGACGTGGGACGCGGGGATGCTCGCGCTCCTCTCCGAGCATTACCGCACCAAGGCACCGCTTCCCGAAGCGGATCTCAAGAATCTTCTCGCGGCGAAATATTTCATGGTGTTCTACAACACCATGCGCCAGCTTTCGTTCGGCACGTTCGACCTTGCCATCCATCGGCAGAAGCCGAAACGCTCCATTGCGGCCCTCTTCAGGGAGATTTCGAGGGAATTCATGGTCATTCCTCCGTACGAAAAATCCATTTTCCCCGCCGGGTTTGGTCACATGATGGGCGGCTACGCCGCCGGATACTACGGCTATCTATGGTCGAAAGTGTATGCCTCCGATATGTTCACGCGATTCAAAAAGGAAGGGCTTCTCAACCCGAGAACAGGCCGCGATTATCGGACATGGATACTCGAAAAAGGTTCGAGCATGGAGGAAATAGATTTGGTGAAAAAATTTTTGGGGCGGGAGCCGAACAATAAGGCTTTCTTGAAAGAGATTGGCGCAATCAAATAAATTGAAGTTTTGATGTTTTCGTGGTAGAGTGCTTTTGACGCTGCAGGGGCAGCTATTTTTGTTTAGGAAAATAAGGAGGCGCAGCCGACTATATTTTTCTTAACCCTGTTAAATAGACCGTCGGTCTAATTTCGCGGAAGCGAAATTATTTAACAGGGTGATGATTTTCAAAAATCTCGCTTCGCTCGCTTAAGAAAATCAATCATGCACATAAGAAATATTGCCATTATTGCCCATGTGGATCATGGAAAAACGACGCTCACCGACGCCCTCATGCGGCAGACCGGCGCGGCGCAGGAAGGCGTCTCCATGGACTCGAACGCCCTTGAAAAGGAGCGCGGCATCACCATTTACGCCAAGAACACCTCGGTCTTCTACAAGGACACCAAGATAAATATCGTCGACACGCCGGGGCACGCCGATTTCGGCTCGGAGGTGGAGCGCGTACTCCGCTCCATCGATTCGGTGCTTCTTGTGGTGGACGCGCAGGAAGGGCCGATGCCGCAGACGCGCTTCGTCCTCAAGAAATCGCTCGAGCTCGGCTTAAAGCCGCTTGTGGTCATCAATAAGATAGACAAGCCGGCCGCGCGGCCGCGCGGGGTGCACGACGAAGTGCTCGAGCTTTTCATCGAGCTCGGCGCAAGCGAGGACCAGCTCGATTTCAAGACCGTCTACGCCGTCGGGAGGGAGGGCATCGCCAAGAAAAACCTCGATGACGATTCGAAGGACCTCGCGCCTTTGCTTGACCTCATTCTCGAGGCCGTGCCCGAGGCCGAAAACAACATGGAGGCGCCTCTCGCGCTCCAGGTCTTCAATCTCGCCTACGACAATTTCCTCGGACGCCTCGCCGTGGCGCGCATCTATGCGGGAAAGATAAAAAGCGGGGAGGACCTGTGGAGGAAAAACGTCGCAGGCGACGTCGAGAAAGGGAGGATTACGAAACTTTTCACCTTTGAGGGCATCTCGCGGAAGGAAGTCTCCGAGGCGGGCGCGGGCGATATCGTCATGCTCGCGGGATTCCCGGACATCTACATCGGCGAGACCGTCGTCGACGACGCGGCGACGCCCGCGCTTCCGGCAATCGCCATCGACGAGCCGACCATCTCGCTCGAATTTTTGGTGAACGACTCGCCGTTCGCGGGCCGCGAAGGGAAGTTTGTGACCACCCGCCAGATTCGCGAGCGCCTCATGCGCGAGCTTGAAGTGAACGTGGGGCTGAGGATCGAATTCGGAGCGCTTGACCATTTCAAGGTGTACGGCCGCGGCGAACTCCACATCGCCATCCTCCTCGAGAATATGCGCCGCGAGGGCTACGAACTTCAGGTGTCGCAGCCGGAGGTCATCATAAAAGAAGAAGGGGGAGAGAAGCTGGAGCCTTATGAGGAGCTCATTATCGACGTGCGGGAGGGATTTTCGGGCGCGGTCATCGAGAAGCTAGGCGCTCGCCGCGCCCTCATGAAGGACATGAAAGGGCACCACGGCGCCGCGGTGCGCATCATTTTCGAAATACCGACGAGGGGGCTTCTCGGCTACCGGAGCCAGTTCATGATAGATACGAGGGGCGAGGGCATACTCTCGAGCCGCTTCATCGCGTTCCGGCCGCACGCCGGGGAGATAAAGAAGCGCGACGTCGGCTCGATGATCTCGATGGCGAGCGGCAAGGCGCTCGGTTTCGCCCTTTTCAATTTGCAGGAGCGCGGCGTCCTTTACATCGGGCCGACTACCGAAGTCTACGAAGGCATGGTCATCGGCAACACTTCGAAAGGCGAGGAGATGACGGTGAATCCGACCAAAGGCAAGCAGCTTACCAACATGCGCGCCTCCGGCTCCGACGAGGCCATCACCCTCACGCCGCCCTATATGCTCACCATCGAGCGCGGGCTCGAAGTCATGGCCGAGGACGAATACCTCGAGGTGACGCCGAAATCGGTGCGTTTGCGCAAGCACTATCTCACCGACAGCGACCGCGCCAAGGCGGGGAGGAAATAGGGCTTCCTGAATTCACAGCAAATCCACAGGTAATCAACAGATTTTGCTTGTTGACAATTTTTTGCGTACTACACTGGGAATCAGTGGCCTAATTCAGGCATTGTTCAACCACTTTTTTGAGGAGATATTGCTGATGGATCTGTCCCACGGTCTCGCGCACATGCGACAAGAGACTGCTGGGGGGACAGTGCTTCAGAATAATAAGATCCGCGTGCCGCGCGAATTGCGCGGCAAAGGAAGCGATCCGAGGTTCCTGTACAACGTTGCCCGGGAGTTGCAATGCAATCCGCGCGACGCAGAGAACGATCTGAAGTTGGTAGAACGGGCGCTCAAGCACATCGTGCAGAACCGCCCGCTTTCCAACGCTTCGGTATTTCTCCAGGACGTCGGAATGGCGATGGAGCACCACGGGTTCGACTCGGGGTTCAGCCGCGCCGTGAGGGACATGATCCACCGGATCAGGAACCTCCGCTTCCAGGAGGCCGTGTTTCGGTTTTTACCGGAGCTCGGCAGGGTGCCGTAATCGGCACAAGGCTCGCTTTGGCGGGCCTTTTTCAATGCGATAAAAAAAGGCCGCCCTCGACGCAAGTCTCGGGCGGCCGCAGCCTCAAACCCGCCGGAAGGCGGGGCCTTGGAACGCTATGCGACCTTGAGCTCTCCCGTTCCTGTTTCCCGGGCGGGAGCCGTTATGCCAAGGAGCCGTCGTCGCTCACGCCGGTTCGCGCCGAGAATGAGCGCGATGCGCGCCGCCTCGGAGCCCGCAAGCGACGCTTCCTCGAGGCTCTGCGGCGCCCGGTAGGACGCGCCTCCGTTCGGGAAACGGTAGCGAGTCCCGAAGGCGATTTTCTGAAGCTTCAGGTATCCCGCATGCGAAAGCGGGAAAGTCGCCTCATCGAGCAGGAGTTCGAGCTTCCCGAGGGCGGCGAGCATCTCGACACGCGCCTCGTCGAACTTCCGACCCCACGTTTTTTGCACGAAGTCCATCACGAACGCCCTGAACGCGTCGGAATGAGGCGCTTCGGGCGGCATGGAATCGGGAAGGTTGCGGAGGTTGAGCAGGCCGAGCGTCCCCCGCTCGGCGGAGCGGAGGAACCAGACTATTTTTTCAAACACCCTCGCGTCTTCTATGAGCTCGAGCCACTGCGCCTTGCGGTAATGCGGCGCACTCGGTTCTTTGCGGAAAAACTTGAGCGAGAGCGCCTCGAACGCCCTTTTGGCGAGAAGGAGCCTGATTTCCGAAAGCCCCATCACGTTCCCGAAGAGCGTTTCGAGCCCCGTCCAGACCGGTTTTTCAGCACAGCCGCTTTCTTTCGCGAAGTGCGCCGCGGAGAGATGCCCGTCCGCGATATCGAGGTAGAGAAGCGCACGTTCGATCTCTTCTTCCTTGTTCGCCGTTCTCACGTTCCATCCGTATCGGATGAGCCCCTCGAGCGCTATGTCGCTTTGCCTGTTTCGCTCCCATTGTTCTTTCCATTCTTGCCAGCTCCCCGTGTTCCGTATCTCCTTCGCGATGAGCGGGTGGGTCGGCGTTTCGTGATCCATGTGACGCATTCTCCTTGTACGTGTGTGATGCCGCATTTCGCGGCGGATTGATGAAAGTACTGCCGCAACTGAAGACGGAAACGGGGCGGTTGACTTTCTTTCCCTTTTCCGGTATGGTGGGCCAATCGTGCTTCGCCTGATTCGGTAGCCTCGTACGTCAAGTAAGAGTGAGCCAGTGAGGTAGTGCGAGTTATAAAGTTAGTCCGGCCCGCAGGCTCGCGGCCGGAAGAAGTAAAGCAAAGCAGTATATGGCTAAGAAGTTATACGTTGGCGGTTTGCCCTACAGCTCTACCGCGGAATCGCTCAAAAGCGCGTTCTCGCAGGCGGGAGCCGTAGAGTCGGCAGTGGTTATCATGGACAAAATGACCGGTCGGTCCAAGGGGTTCGGTTTCGTCGAGATGTCTAACGACAACGAGGCGGAGGCCGCAATCAACATGTGGAACGGCAAGGATTTTGAAGGCCGCACCATCACGGTGAACGAGGCCCGTCCGCTCGAGCCGCGCAACGGCGGTGGCGACAGGCGAAGGTTCTAATCCTTTGTGCCACGGGGAAAGCCCCGCAAGCCCTCGGGCGAGCGGGGCTTTTCCTTTTGATGCGCGCCCTCACTTGTGCGGTACAATGGGCGATATGAAGCAACTTTTCGCCGCAGTTTTTCTTTTCGTCGCGCTCGTCCTCGTGCTGCTCGTGTTGGGCTCGACGGACAGGCCGCCCGCGCGGACGAACGAGGTGGCCATAGGGGACGCGCGGGTCGAGGTGGCCGTGGCGAGGACGCCGGCCGAGCAGGCGCGCGGGCTTTCGGGCGTCGAATCATTGGGAGACGGCGAAGGAATGCTCTTCGTGTTCGAGGTCTCCGGCCGCCATGCGTTCTGGATGAAGGGAATGAAGATTTCCATCGACATCATCTGGCTCGACGAACAAGGCGCCGTCGTCGGCATCGAGGAGAACGCTTCGCCTTCCTCATACCGCTCCGATAATGACGCCGAAACATTCTCTCCGGCCCAGGACGCCCGGTACGTCCTCGAGGTGCGGGCCGGATTTGCCGAGGCGCACGGCGTCGAAATAGGCGACAAGGCGCAATTCAGCCTCGCCGCCCCTTCCTCTTGATTTTTCCCGGTTTTTGTGCTAATTTCCTACGAGGCGCGTGCCGGACAGCCGCCCCTCACATGGATCATTGTAGATAGTTGGTAGTTAAAGCAATTACTGACGGTCTATAGCGACCCATGTGAGGGGAGGAAAGTCCGAACACTCCCCCTCCCTGCTTTTGGGTTTGAAAAAATATTCGAGTCCAAAAGCAGGGAGGGGAGCAGGGTAGCGGCCCCGACGCCTGGTTTACCAGGGTCGAGGCTCCGGTCTCGAAAGAGCATCGGAGGTAACGCCCGTCCCCGGTGCTTCGCACCGGACATTGCAATATTTTAAATATTTAAATGTCCGACGCGGGGCGTCGGGAGAGGTGCGAGCAGAGACGATTTTTTCCGAAAGGAAAAAATCGCCCCGAGAGCAATCGAGGGGCGAATCTTCGTATAAGCCTGGGGCTTGCCCTCGGCGAAGTCGAAGGGTGAAACGGCTAAATCCTTACCTGAGTGCAAGGCCGCGCCACCTGGGGCAACCTGGGTGGAGTGCCGCTCGAGCTTCGTGGCAACACGGGGCCCAGATAAATGGCTGTCACCGTGCCGCATGGCATGGCACAGAATTCGGCTTACAGGCACGCGCCGCATATATGAAAAAACGCCGCTTCATCGCGGCGTTTTTTCATTTTGTCTGTGGATTTGTCTATTCCTTTCCGAGCGCATATACTTGGGAATAGCGAACTCCGCTTGTAAACCTAATTTTTCATCATGGAAGAACAAAATAGAGATTCCGCGCTCGACCGGTTCTCGTCCGGCGCGCTCATTGTGCTTGGTTTCCTTCTCCCCGTATTCTTCCTGCCGCTTGCGGGCATCGGCGTAGAGATGGCAAAGGGCGCGCTCGTCGCGGTGGTGGCGCTCGTCGCGTTCGCCCTGTGGCTCCTTGGCAGGCTCGTCGACGGAAAATTCGACATCCCGAAAAACCTCGCCCTCCTCGCGGGCGTGCTCCTCGGCCTCGCCCTCCTCGTCGCTTCGGTCGTTTCGGGCGCGCCGTCGGTATCGCTCGTCGGCTCCGGCTTCGACACCGACACGTTCGCCTTCTTCGGGCTTTCCTTCATGCTTCTTTTTCTCGCTTCCGTCTTTTTCCAAGAGCGCTCGCGGGCGCTCCGCTTTTACGGTGCGCTCATGGCGGGCGGTGCCCTCCTTGCTCTCTTCCACCTCGCGCGCCTTTTCGCCGGCCCTGAAGCGCTTTCGTTTGGCCTTTTCACCAACGCCGTGGCAAGCCCCATCGGCAGATGGAACGACCTTTCCATCTTCTTCGGCCTCACGGCGCTTCTCTCGCTCCTTTCGATCGAGTTCCTCGCCCTCGGCCGCGCCATGAGGTTCCTCCTCTATGGCGCCCTCGCCGTCTCCCTCTTTTTCGTGGCGCTCGTCAATTTCTCCATGAACTGGCTCGTGCTCGGCGTCGTTTCGCTCATCATCGTCTGCTATGGCGTCTACGCGAACCGCGAGGAACCGATAGCGCCCTCGCTCACCGTGCGGAAAGTGCGCCTTCCCATGGCTTCGCTTCTCGTGACCGTCCTCTCTTTCTTCCTCTACCTCACGGGCGGTTCGGTCGGGGCATTCCTTCCGAATTCGCTCGGCATCTCCCAGCTCGAGGTGCGACCGTCGTTTGGCGCCACCCTGGAAATCGCGCGAAAGACCCTTGCCGAAAGCCCCTTCTTCGGGGCGGGCCCGAACCGCTTTTCCTCGGAGTGGCTTATGCACAAGCCCGAGGGCATCAACGGCTCGCTTTTTTGGAACACCGACTTCAATTCCGGCTTCGGAGTGGTGCCTGACGCCCTTGTCACCTCCGGCCTCGTCGGCTTTGGCGCCTGGGCGCTCTTTCTCGCCGCCTTTCTCTACGCGGGATTCAGAGCCATGTTCAATTTCTCGCTCTCGCGCCTCTCGCGCTTCCTCACCGTTTCCTCGTTCCTCATGGGCGCTTATCTCTGGGCCTTCGTGGCGCTTTACGTGCCAGGGCCCGTGCTCTACGTTCTTGCCTTCCTCATGACCGGCATGCTCGTCGCTTCCCTCGCGGCTGAAAATCCTTCAGGGCGCTATTCCATCATGCTTCTCGGCGAGCCCCGGCTCGGCTTCGTTTCGGTGGTGCTCCTCATCTTCCTCCTCCTCGGCTCGCTTTCGCTCGGCTATCTCCTCGGGGGCAGCCTCACCGCCCACGCCTATTTCCAGAAGAGCCTCGTGGCGCTCAATAGCGAAGGGAGCGTCGACAAGACGGAAACCTATCTCGGGCGCGCCCTCGCCCTCTCCGAACGCGACGTGTACTATCGCGCCCTCTCCGAGCTCGGCCTCATCAAGCTCAACAACCTTCTCTCGCAGTCGAGCGTGCCGCAGGACACGCTCCGGGCCCAGTTCCAGACGCTTCTCGGGGAGGCCATCGAGAGCGCCCGGCGGGCGACCGAGCTCGACAAGACGAACTACGGGAATTTCATCGCCCTCGGCCGCATCTACGAGGCCATCGTGCCGCTCAAGATTACGGGCGCCTATGAAGCCGCCCGTGACGCCTACGTCGAGGCAGGGAAGCTGAACCCCGAAAGCCCCGCCATCCTCCTCACCATGGCGCGCCTCGAAGTGGCGAACGAGAACGTCAAGAAGGCGCGCGAGTACATCGACCAGGCGCTCGAGAAAAAGCCGAACTTCACCGAGGCGGTCTTCTTCCTCTCGCAGCTCGAGGCAGGGCAGGGCAACACCCGCGAGGCCATCCGGCGCACCGAGGAAGTGTCGCTCCTCGCCCCGAACGATGCCACCGTCCTTTTCCAGCTCGGCTTCCTCAAGTACAACGACCGCGACAACGCGGGGGCCATCGCCGCTTTCGAGCGCGCCATCGCCCTCTCGCCGAACTATTCGAACGCCAAGTATTTCCTCGGCCTCTCCTATAACCGCGTCGGCCGGCGCTCGGACGCCGTGAAGCAGTTCGAGGAGGTGCTCGCCCTCAATCCCGGGAACGTCGAGGTGGAGGACATCCTCGCGAACCTCCGCGCCGGCAAGGCTCCATTCGCCGACGTCCCGCCGCCCGCAAACACCCCCGAAAAGCGCGCGAAGCCTCCCATCGAAGAGTAAGAACGCGGACCATCGCGGACTTCACGCGGACCCGTGCGGAAGAACGCCGCTTTTGTAAGACGTCGTCTGTTTTCTTGAATAAATGGTCCCACGCTTCCTCTCATTTTTCGGCAAAGAGTGGCATAATCTGAACGACGCCGCCCTCCTCCTTTCGTCGTTCGCCCTCCTCTCGCAGGTGCTCGCGCTCGTGCGCGACCGGCTCTTCGCCCACTCGTTCGGCGCCTCCTCGACGCTCGACGTCTATTACGCCGCCTTCCGCATCCCGGACTTCCTCTACGTCTCGCTCGCCTCGTTCGTTTCGGTGACCGTGCTCATTCCCATCCTCCTCGAGAAGATGGGAGGGGAGACGGAAGGGAACGAGGCCTCGCGCAAGTTCATAAGCGACGTCCTCACTGTCTTTTCCGCCGTCATCCTCCTTGCGGGCGGCGTCCTTTTTTTCTTCATTCCCGACCTCGCCCGCGCCGTCGCCCCGGGCTTCAGCCCGGGCGAGCTCGAGAAGCTCGTCTCGCTCTCGCGCATTCTCCTCCTCTCGCCGCTCCTGCTCGGCGTCTCGAAC
>JAUYLU010000008.1 GCA_030699625.1 bacterium | reverse complement strand
TGCAGGCGCTCCATCTCTTCGATACGCCGCACTTCATGGCAAAAGTCGGCGCGACGCTCATGGTGGCCCTCGGCGGCATCGGCATCATCGGCTACTTCTTCCCCTCGTTCCCGCTCCTGCCCGCCATTCCGCAGGCGGCACACCGGAAGATGGCCGAGCTCATGCACAAGGCGTCGCTCCCGACGGCGTTCCTGCTCGGCGCTCTCGTGGGGCTCTGCGAGTTTCCCTGCACCGGCGGGCCGTACCTCATGGTGCTCGGCCTTCTCCACGACCAGGGAACGTATCTCGCCGGCGTCTCGTACCTCCTCTTCTACAACCTCATCTTCATCCTGCCGCTCGCCATCATCCTCATGATCGCGAGCGACGGCGCGCTTCTCGAAAAAGTGCAGACATGGAAGAGGGCAGAAACGGGGCACATGCGGCTCTACGGAGGCATCGCCATGATCCTCCTTGGCATCCTCATCTTTACTCTCTAACCACATAACTATGACCACTACGCCACAATTCGAATCGCTCCTCAAAAAAGTGGAGGAGATGAAGCGGACGGGGCAGGTCGATCTCTCGACCGAGGAAGACCTCTCAATCGCCATCATGAACCTCGTGAGCCTTGAAGAGCACTTCTTCTTCACCGGCGCGCGGACGGGCAAATCCGAATACTTCGACCTCCTCGGCGAAGTGCGCGAGATGAGAAAAGAGCTCCTCGGGAAGATGATGGACAAGAACGAGGGCGAGACCTGGTGCATCGCCAAGCACCTCCTCGCCGCCGCCATGCGGCTCATCGAGGTCGGCACCAAGCTCCGTTCGGACAGGAAGCACGCCGAGGCGAAAGAGATGTTCGAACGGGCCTACAAGGCCTACTCGATGTTTTTCGCCTTGCGCCTGAAGCTCATCGACGCGGCCGGGTTCAAAAAGGTCGCCGCGAGCGAATCCGCTCGACAAGCTCGGGACAAGAAACCGTGGACGTTCGAGGACATCGTGAACAACCTGGTGGACTGCTGCGACGAAAAGTAACAGCTAACGACCACACTCACCATGACGTATGAAGTGAAGAACGAAAAAGACGGCATCTTGCCGCTCGGCGTCCTCCTCTTTGCGCTTTTCCTCGCGAGCGCCGTGGCGTACGCGACCGGGGCAAGCGTGCCCGGAGCGTCGCTCGGCGCGGACAAGGCGGCGATAAACGCATCGGCGCTCGAAGCGAAAGTGCTCCCGCCCGGGGGCGTGCTCCTTCCGGTGACCTGGGGCGACCTCGGGGCGCGGCTCGTGGAAACCGGTACCATCGACAAAGAAAAATTCATGTCGCTCTACGGCGGAGAGGGAAAGCTCACCTCGGAGCAAAAAAATCTGCTTCTCGGGCGTGGGAACGGCCGCATCTCCATGACGAGGGAAAACTCCGGCTATCTCCTCAACTTGTTGTGGGCGCTCGGGCTTGCGAACAAGAACCCCATCCTCGAAGAAGGGGAGATGGCGGACCCGCGCTTCGGCGGGCCGCAGAATTTCGCCTCGACCGGCGGCTGGACCATCGCCAAAGGAAACGCCATGGACCACTACAGCATGCACGCGCTCGTCCCGCTTACCCCGAAAGAGCAGGCGCTCGTCGAGAAGGTATCGAAGGGCATCTATCGTCCGTGCTGCGGGAACTCTACCCATTTCCCGGACTGCAATCACGGCATGGCCATGCTCGGACTGCTTGAGCTCATGGCTTCGCAGGGCGTTGGCGAGAAAGAAATGTGGGAAACGGCGCTCGCCGTGAATTCCTATTGGTTCCCCGACACATACCTCACCATCGCGGCTTACATGAAAGAAAAAAGGGGCGTTGATTGGAGGAGGGTGAATCCCAAGGAAGTGCTCGGTGGCGCCTACTCGAGCGCCTCGGGGTTCGCCAAGATTCGGGCGAGTGCAGCGCCCGCCCAAGGCGGCGGCGCGAGTTGCGGCGTATAATGAGGCGAACGAAGCCATGAACCATCACGAACATCACGATTCTCGCGAGAAAAGCGTCGCGTCCCATGCGGCCGCGAATACGGACGGACAAACCGTCTACACCTGCCCCATGCATCCGGAAATCAAGCGGGAGCGTCCCGGCATGTGCCCCGAATGCGGCATGAACCTCGTGCCGGCCAAACAAAAAAAGACGGGCCACGGAGGGCACGACCCCGCAGGCAAGCACGCGGGGCACAGCACGGCGATGTTCCTCCGGAAATTCTGGATAAGCCTCATTCTTTCGGTTCCGGTCGTTCTCTACGCTGACAGCATCCAGGCAATCTTCAAGTTCTCACCTCCCGGATTCCCCGGCTCGGCGTACATGCCGCTCGCGCTCGCTTCCATAGTGTTCTTCTATGGCGGTTCGGTGTTTCTCCTCGGCGCATGGCGGGAGCTTCGGGCGCGTTTGCCGGGCATGATGACGCTCATCGGTGTCGCCATCTCGGCCGCCTACCTCTGGAGCGTCTACGCAGTCTTCGTCGGCGAGGAAACGCTTTTCTGGGAGCTCACCACCCTCATCACCATCATGCTCCTCGGTCACTGGCTTGAGATGCGGGCGGTGTCCGGCGCGCAGGGCGCGCTCAAGGAGCTCTCAAAGCTCCTCCCTGACACGGCGACAGTAATCCGCGAGGGCGAAACAACGAATATCCCGCTTTCGGAGTTGAGGGAAGGGAACATGGTGCTCGTGCGTCCGGGGGCGAAAATCCCTGCCGACGGCACGGTCATCGAAGGAGAATCAGAACTGAACGAATCCATGGTGACCGGCGAGTCGAAGCCCGTCCATAAAAAGGAAGGGGAGGCGGTCATCGCGGGCACCGTGAACGGCGATGGCGCCCTTAAAGTGAACGTTTCGCACATCGGCGAGCACACCTTTCTCGCGGGCGTCATGCGCCTCGTGGCTGAAGCAGAGGCCAGCAAATCGCGGCTCCAGATCCTTTCTGACCGGGCGGCCCTCTACCTCACCGTCGTCGCGGTCGGGGGCGGCCTCGTGACGCTTGTCGCCTGGCTCGCTGTCGGTGCCGAATTCTCTTTCGCGGTGGCGCGGCTCGTGGCTGTGCTCGTCATCGCCTGCCCGCACGCGCTCGGGCTCGCGGTGCCCCTCGTCGCCTCCATTTCGACCACCAAGGCGGCCCACAGCGGTTTTTTGGTGAAGCGGCGGCTCGCCCTTGAAGCGGCCCGCTCGATCGACACGGTGCTCTTCGACAAAACGGGCACGCTCACCAAAGGCGAGTTCGGCGTCGTCGGCATCTGGAGCCTCGAAGAATACGGGAACGACGAGGTGCTCTCGCTTGCCGCTTCGCTCGACGCGCTCTCGGAGCACCCCATCGCCAGCGCGGTGGTGGCAAAGGCGAGGGCGCTCGAGATTCCGCTCAAGGAGCCGAAAAAATTCGAGGCGCTCAAAGGAAGGGGTGTCAGGGCGTCGATCGACGGGGGCGAGGTGATGGTCGGCGGGCCGGCGCTCCTCGAATCCGCTGGAGCAAAAGTCCCTCCTGCGCTTTCGAAGCAGGTGGAAGACGCGAACAAGAAAGGGCAGACCGTCATCTTCACCCTTCGGGACAAAAAAGTGCTCGGCGCCATTGCGCTTGCCGATATGATACGCGAAGAATCGCGCGAGGCCGTGCAATCGCTCAAAGCCATCGGCGTGCGGCCGGTGATGATTACGGGCGACTCCGAAGACGTGGCAGCGTGGGTGAGCCGCGAGCTCGGCATCGAGGATTATTTCGCGCGGGTGCTCCCGCACCAGAAATCGGAGAAGGTGAAAGCGCTTCAAGAAAGCGGCCAAAAAGTGGCCATGGTCGGCGACGGCATCAACGACGCTCCCGCGCTCGCGCAGGCGGACCTCGGCATCGCCATCGGCGCCGGCACGAACGTGG
>JAUYLU010000035.1 GCA_030699625.1 bacterium | reverse complement strand
ACCTCGTCCTCTCGAGCGCTGGCACCGGCGCCACCAAGTGCCTCCAGGTCTCCGCGATTGGTCTCATCTCGGCGGCGGCGGGGGAGTGCGGGACGAGCGGCGGCTACACTACGGTACAAAACGAAGGCACTCCGCTCACACAGCGAAGCATCATCAATTTCGTCGGGTCCGGCGTCGATTGCGTCGATGACGGAGCGGATTCAACCGATTGTACGATCGACGGCGGCGGTTCTGCGGCCGGCAACACCGGCAATGTTCAATTCAACAGCGGCGGTGCGTTCACCGGAAATGACGGCCTCTTCTATCTCACAAATCCTGGTCGGCTCGGCATAGGGACGACGACTCCGTACGGCGTGCTTTCCGTCTCGACCTCGACCAGGCCGCAGCTCGTGTTGTCCGACCCGACCGCCGCCGCCGACCTCAAGCACTTCTACGCCTCCTCGACGCAAGGGCGTTTCGCCATCGGCACGCTTACCGACGACCTCGCGACGCTCTCCGAAATGCTGACGCTCACGAGCGGCGGAAACTTCGGCGTCGGCACCACCACGCCCTATGCCAAGCTCGCCGTTCACGCGAACGACGGCGAAACGAATACCACGCTCTTCGCGGTCGCCTCCTCCACTGCGAGCTCCCTGACGACGCACTTCGTCATTTCCAACGCCGGAAACGTCGGCATCGGAGCGACCGCTCCCAGTGCCAAGCTCGACATCTCGGAGGCGGGGAGCAGCGACCAATTGCGCCTGCGCCAAAGCGACTCCGTGTTCTCGGGCCTCTATCTCGACTCCGTCGGCGATCTCATCGTTTCGGCCACCGGCGAGAACGTCAGGCTGAACGACGAGAACCTTTGGATCTGTAGCGGGGGATCCTGCAATGCCACCGGCAAGCCGGGCGCGGCGGACACGGGGAACGTCATCCTGGAAACAGCGCTCTTCTTCGACAATAATTTCAAGTTCGCGCAAACCGGCGCGACGGAAGTGACCATGTTCGCTTCGAGCACCTCTTCCATCGTTCCGGTCCTGATCTTCGACGACCTTGCCGAGTAATGCTCCAGGAATTCAAGAACTTCATAAAAAACATCCTGTTCTGGTGTGGCGTTATGGCCGGCTTATCGCTCCTCTTTTTCCTGCCGTTGTTCGCCGGCCGTTCGCCGTCAGTCCTCGTGTTCGAAGCGCTCAAGCGCGATTTCCTGCCGCCTGGCGTGGAGCTTGTCGTTACGAATCCGCTCACGGCGTTCTTGGCGCAGGTAACCGTTTCTTTGGCGCTCGCGTTCATATTCTCGTTCCCGTTCATGCTCTGGCGGGCGATGCGGTACCTGTCGCCGGCCCTTTTCGATAAGGAAAAACGCGCGGTGGCATGGGTGCTCATTCCGTCGAGCGCCCTCTTTTTTGCCGGTTGCGCCTTCGCGTATCTTTTCATCATCCCTTCGACCTTCGCTTTGTTGTATCCTTTCGCCGCCTCGCTCGGCGCCATCCCGTTCTTCCAGGTCGGCGAGTTTGTCCAGCTGATATTCGCGATACTTCTGGCTACCGGGGTTCTCTTCCTCTTGCCCGTCGGCATGGCGCTT
Organism: bacterium; assembly: GCA_030699625.1. GTDB lineage: Bacteria > Patescibacteriota > Minisyncoccia > Phycocordibacterales > VMEP01 > JAUYLU01. The sequence goes on along the minus strand of JAUYLU010000035.1, from coordinate 1,927 downwards.
CTCTCCTTCCTCGGCCTTATCGAGCCGGGCTTTTGGAGGCGGAACTGGCGCTATTCCCTGATGCTATTTCTGATATTTTCTGCCATAATTACCCCAGACGGCACCGGCATTACCATGATTATGCTGTCAGTACCTCTTATAACGCTTTATGGTATCGGGATGTTTTCCGCTGTACGAATCGAAGGTCGAGATATTAAAAAATAAGCAGCCAGTAACAACAACATGTTTGGACTAGGACTTCCGGAAATAGCATTGATCGTCGTCGCCGTAGCCGTGCTGTTTTTCGGCGGAAAGAAAATCGGCGAATTGGCGAAGGGGCTCGGCAGGTTTACCGGGGAATTCAAGAAAGGTAAGCAGGAGATGGAGCGCGAGCTGAAGGAATCGGAAAAGAAGAAGGAAACGACGTAAATAAAAAGCCGGCGAGGCTTGTAGGGAAGTGAACCACGACAGAAGAAAAATTTTAAAATTCATGGCGATCGGCGGCGGAGCCGGGTTGCTCGCGAGCATTCTCGGCGTTCGCTTGTGGGATTTGTTCGGAGGCCAGGAGGACGCCGTGAATGCGAGGAGTTTTGACGGTTTCAAGATCGTGGAGAAAGGGAAGGAGTTGCGCGTGTACTCCCGGAAAGGAGAGGAGATATTCGTCATAGACAACGAAAAGCTATGAAAAAGGAATGCAAGCACGAATGGCTGCCCTTATTGGGGCGTCACGGGAGGAAGAGTATCCCCACCCGGGTGTTCTCTTGCTTTCATTGCGGGGAAATGAAGGTGGGGGCCCATACCATCAAGATGTCCCAGTACCGCATGGACATGGGCGAGTTGCCGATGAAGAACGTCGGCACGATCGGTCTCATCGCCGCACCGACCGCCGACCTCACGGCTACCGGCTTCATCACCTCGCTCACCACCCCCGCCGACCTCGTCTTCGGCGATATCTGCTATATCAACGGGAGCAGCCAAGCAGTTCTAGCTCGCGCCGATGTCATCGCTACTTCAAGTGCCATCGTTATGGCCATAGCCACCATAGACGGCAGTCCGACGCCGACGGCGGGCAACTTCCTTATGCATGGTTTTGCTAGAAAGGATGCCTGGACTTGGACGCCAGGTGGCCTTATTTATTTGAGCAGTGCTACTGCTGGTCTCATAACACAAACCGCACCAGTAGGTACGGATAATGTTATTCAAATATTGGGCGTGGCCACCCACGCCGATCGTGTCTATTTCAACCCTTCGCTTGTCCAGGTTGAGCACACCTAAACATGAGAGTGAAACTGTTCCAGCCGTACGTATCGCCGCTCGCCCGGAAACTAGTCCAAAAAACGCTATCGACCAGCTGGATAGGAGAGGGGCCGGTCGTGAAGCGATTCGAGCTCGAATTCGGGAAAAAATTCGGCCTCAAGAACGTCGCGGCCGTCAACTCCGGCACGAGCGCCCTTGAGCTTGCCTATGAATTGGCGGATATTGGGAGGGGGGACGAGGTCATCGCTCCGGTTTTCACCTGCACGGCCACCAATGTTCCGCTCGTCAGGCGCGACGCCAGAATCGTATTCGCGGACGTCGACTACGACCTGAACATGGACGTCGAGGACGTGCGGAGGAAGATCACCAAGAAAACCAAGGCAATCATCTTCGTCCACTTCGGAGGCAACAATCGGGGATTGAAAGAATTGCTGGCGCTCTGCCGGAAGCGGGGCATCGTTCTCATCGAAGACGCCGCCCAGGCGGTCGGTTCCGAGTTTTGGGGAAAGGCAGACTTTGCCGCGGTTTCGCTCCAGGCCATCAAGACGCTTACTTCCGGGGACGGAGGATTCCTTGTCTGCAAAAAGATGAGCTATTGCGTTAAAGCCAAGCGGCTCCGTTGGTTCGGATACGACCGGGACAAGAAGCAGAAATTAGGTGACATCGACCTCAAGGAAGCCGGATATAAGTA
>JAUYLU010000034.1 GCA_030699625.1 bacterium | reverse complement strand
GGCCGAGCCGGGGTCGCGGAATTTTGCCGAGCACATGAGGCAAAATATCCGTGACCGATTCCCTCGTTTTTGTGGATGGATTCCCTGCCGTCCCCACTGTGCGGGGGTGGTGAGGGAATTGAAGTTGCGCTATTTTCCTTCCCGCGTATACTTCCCGCTAGTTGAACATCGAAACCAAGGGAGGAACCATGTCTCGGATATTTCCCTACGCCGCCGCTGCGAAAGGGGCCGTACCAAGGACGAGCGATTTCCTCGCTACCGTCGAAAAAATGAAAAAATTTTTTGCCAGCCCGGCATTCGAGGGCGCGCTTCTTTTCGGCTCGGTGCTTCGCAATGACCATGGCCCGACAAGCGACATCGATTGCGTCGTCGTCTACGATTGGAAACTCCGGAGCACCGCTTTCGCCTTCATGTCCCAGCTCACAGAATCGGCCTGGGAGCGCAATGTCCCCCTGCAGCTCATCCCCTTCGATGGTGAAATGGCCCGCCAAGGGTTTCATACTATCGGCGACGACATCGGCCATCATCTCCGGTGGGCCGCGGCGAACGGGGGCGTGCTCAAGGGCGACCCGCTTTCGCATTTCTCTTTCCATTCCTCGGTGGAGAACGTGCGGGGGTACATAGCCGGCAAACTCTCGAGCGTCCAAAAAGGGTGGGTTCGCTGTCCAATCATGAGCCCCGACGAAAAGCTGCGTTTTTTCGGGAAGGCGCTCGATGTTCCCACTTACCTTGCGCGGAAAGTGCTCTGGGCGAAGGGGCATCATCTCGACGTCGATTCGAAAGAGCAGGTGAGCAGGAAATACGCGGAATGTTTCCCCGCGCTCTACGGCCTTTTGCTCGGCGTTATCGCGACAAAGCGGGCATACGAGGAGCTTGTCCGCTCGTTCTCTGGAAGGAGGGTGACGGAGGAGCAATATCGTTCATGGCTTGTCGTGACGCGCGAGCGGATAATTCCCCAGGTCCTTGATTTCCTGCGGGGGAACGCCGAATTGCTCGGACCGATGCTGACATGACCAACGGGTGCCTTTGCGGCACCCGTTATCTTTTTATGAATTTCTCCGCTTCTTTCTCTATTTTTCGATACTCGCCAGGCCTGAACCATTTGATGCGTTTGTCGCGTTTGAACCACGTCATTTGCCGCTTGGCATAGCGCCATATTTCAGTTTCCAGTTTTTCTGCCATTTGTTCTTTGGTCATTTCGCCCTTTAGATATTTCGCTAAATATCGGTATTCGAGCCCGAGCTCCTCCATCCGTTTCCACGAGAGGCCTTGCTGGTGGAGCCGCCTTGCCTCCGCTATCATCCCTCCCCTTATTCGCGCCTGCCCGCGTGTTCCGCGCAGGCGGGCGAATAGGCGAATACGGATTTTTTTCTTGAGCTCCGCGGGCGGGAGCATGAGGCCGATGAGAAGCACATCATATTTTCCCCGTACCTTCGTCAGTTTTGGCACCGTCCCGAGCGCCGTGGCGATTTCGATAGCGCGCACAAGCCGCCTCGGATTTTTTTTGTCGATAGTTTGGGCCCTCCGCGGGTCAAATTTTTTGAGTATTTCGTAAAGTTCCTTGATTTCTTTCTTGCTTAATTCCTTTCTTAATTTCGCATTCGGCTTCACTTCCGGAAGAACCGCGCCGTCCGTCACGGATTGGACATAGAAGCCCGTGCCGCCACAGAGTATTGGCACTTTTCCTTTCTGCGCGATAGCGCGCACGGATTCGTTCGCGGCCTTCTGGAAGTCGGCGACGCTGTAAGGAAAGCGGGGGTCGGCTACGTCTAGCATATAGTGAGGGATGCCCTTATGTAAGTAGTTTTTAGTTTTGAGTTTTGCCTGCCCGCCGAAGCCTCGGCGCAGGCGGAAGTTTTTGGGATCTCTGGGAACCTTGCCGGTGCCGAGGTCGAGTCCCTTGTACACCTGCCGCGAATCGGCCGAGACCACCTCGCCCCGGAATTTCCGGGCGAGCCGCACGGTGAGGCCGCTTTTGCCGGTGGCCGTCTGGCCGACGATGGCGATGAGCTTTTGCTTTTTGACTCGGCCTGGTATCATGTATCCCGTTATTAATAACTAAAAACTGAAAACTATCAACTAATAACTAAATGATATGAACACACCAACACTTGAGGGGAAACGTGTCCCGTCGGTCACCTTCAAGACCCGCGTGCGGGACGAGAGCGTCGGCGGGTCGAATCCCTACCGCTGGGAGGACATCTCTTCCGACCAGCTGTTCAGGGGGAAGAAAGTGGTCGTCTTCTCGCTTCCGGGCGCGTTCACGCCGACCTGCTCGTCCGCGCACCTGCCGGGCTATGAGGCGGCTTACGACGAGCTCTCGTCGCTTGGCGTCGACGAGGTGTACTGCATCTCGGTGAACGACGTCTTTGTCATGAACCAGTGGGGGAAAGCGCAGGGTGTTTCCAAAGTGAAGCTCATCCCCGACGGCTCGGGCCTCTTCACCAAAGGGCTCGGCATGCTCGTGAAGAAAGACAACCTCGGCTTCGGGGAGCGCTCCTGGCGCTACAGCATGTACGTCGAGGACGGCGCCATCAAAAAGGCCTTCATCGAGCCGGGCTTCATTGACGACTGCCCGACCGATCCCTTCGAGGTCTCCGACGCGGAGACGATGCTTGAGTACCTGAAGTCGAAGTAACGGGGCCGCGTGCGGCAATGGGACGCCTATCCCTCGACAACATACGATTAAGAATAAGCTCACGACCGTGAGCTTATTCTTAATCAAGAAATTATCAATTACAGGGCCTTTTTGTGAGAGTATGTTGTCGAGGGATACATGTGGGCGGCGAGCATTGACTTGCCATTCTTTTCGTTGTTCAATATGGCAGGTATTCTAAACTTGTCAATTCGGGAGGGAAAATGGAATTCCTGCAGTCCGTTGATCCTTTGGTGGCCGTGCTCGTCGGAATGCCGGTAGTTTTCACCCTTTCCGTCGGTCTCGGGCTTCTGGTGTCCGGAGAAGATTCTCTGCGGCGCCTCTCGTTCGTCGTCCCGGGGGCATGGGCGGCGCTCGACGCCGGATTCGCCTTTCTTGTGGTGCTCGACGGCGAGATCAACCCCGGCCATATGGAAATCGCCGCTTTCCAGGCGATTGGGCTTGCGGCAGTGGCCGTACTTTTCGGGACCATCTACGCGGTCGTTTCGGCAATCGGGCATTTACACAGGCGGCACCGCGCCTGAAGCTCTCTAAGAAAGATAAGCGCCCCTACGGAGGCGCTTTTGTTTTCCCGATATTTCCCCTATACTTCTTCCATTCAGTACTTTACGGAGGCAGGTATGGATATGGCGGGTACCGAAGGAATGACGCTCGTCGTCCGTTCGGGGATGACGGCCGAAGACTGCATCCGCATTTTCTCGGTCCGGCGGGAGGGAAACGAAATCGAAGCAACGTCACTCGACCGCTTCCCGGGAAAGACCGTGGTGTTTCGCCGCATTGATGGGGGATGGGCGCCGCTTTTTCCGGATCCGTTCACAGGCACGCCGTGTTGCAGTCTCCGGGCAATGCCGTTTCGCATCGATGCCGTGCCGCCCGATTGGTATCGGTCCCTCATATAGGCAAAAGCCGCCCTCAAGGCGGCTCTTTCCTTTGGTGGCGCCGAGAAGACTCATCTTTTGGATAATGAAATGTAGTTTATAAATTTGTCTACGTCTCTCGATATGCGGAGGTTATAACGGGTCTTGTGTGGAGGGATACTTTTGATTTTATAAACCCGTGCATTAAAGCCCAAGAGCTTTGTCAGATTGAGCATGTCTCTTGCAAGAGTTGGAATTGTAGTCACAAAATTGACCATCTTATAACCTCTTATAACCTCGATCATAATAAATCGAACCGTCAGTTTGAATTAATCCGCGTAAGCAGGCAGTTATGTACTTTTTATCTTTCATAATCCATTGTGGTATAGACACTCGTTGCTCATATTTCGAGCCGCATTCCCACCCAAGCAATTTTGGCCACTGATTCGAGTAACAACTTATATCAATATATGTGTTTGCCCTTTTAACTAAAGAAACCTTATTTTTAGGAAGCAGTACCCTCATGGCTTCCATTACATGTTCTATGATTATCGGATATTTAGTATCACAAGTTACGCGTAAGCGGGTTGCTCTCCCGTTTGGATTTGATAAATTCCCATCTCCGAGCGCAATACCTACTACGTAGGCAAGATTTTGCTGATAAATAAAGCTTCCCATGTGGGCGAGAGAGGACTCGAACCTCCACGGCCTTGCGGCCACACGATTTTGAGTCGTGGTCGTCTACCATTCCGACACTCGCCCTTTGACAAATTCTAACAAAATAAGTGTAGAAATCAATTTTGACGCTGGCGCGTATATGCTAAAATATCCTGTATCAAATGTCCCAGCCGTATTCGAATTCCATTTTCCTCGTCGAGGTCGACAAGATAAAGCCGAACCCGTACCAGCCGCGGCGCGAGTTCGACGAAGAAAAGCTCAAGGACCTTGCCGATTCCATCCGCCAGTACGGCATCCTCCAGCCGCTCGTGGTGACGCGGAAGGAAACGGCCACGGACGGCGGCCTCGCCGTCGAATACGAGCTCATTGCGGGCGAGCGGCGTCTCCGGGCCGCAAAGATTGCCGGGCTCGTCCAGGTGCCGGTACTCATCAGAGTCGGCGACGACTCGAAGATGAAGCTCGAGCTCGCCATCATCGAGAACCTCCAGCGCGAAGACCTCAATCCCGTGGACCGTGCGCGGGCATTTGCCCGCCTCGTCGAGGAGTTCGGCTTCAAGCACGCCGAAATCGGCGAAAAGATATCGAAGAGTCGCGAGTATGTCTCGAACACCCTCCGCCTCCTCACCCTGCCCGAAGCAATCCTCACCGGCCTCTCGGAAGGCAAAATTTCGGAAGGCCATGCGAGGCCGCTCATGATGCTTGTCGACCGTCCCGAGGAACAGAAATCGCTCTACAGCGAGATCATGCAGAAGAAGATGACGGTGCGCGAGGCCGAGGGGGTGGCGCGTCGCATCGCCCAGGACCGTGTCCGCAAGAAGGAACGGATGTTCGACCCGAATATCGTCTCGCTCGAGAACAATCTCGCCGAAACCCTCGGCACGAGGGTGCAGATAGAGAAGAAGGAGGTGGGCGGGAAGATCACCATCGATTTCTTCACCGACCAGGACCTCGAACAGATCGTGAACCTCATCAGGTCGCGGAAGGAGGCCGCCGCCGCGCAGACGGCGGTGCCGCCGCAGAAAGAAGAGCTTTCGGTTGCCGCGGCGCCCGCGCCCATCGACGACCGCCCGGCGGAGGAGATAAAAAAGGAGGAGGACGAGGACCTCTACAACGTCAGGAATTTTTCGGTCTAAGCCGCGCTCCCCCGTTCGCCGAAGAGGCGCCGGAGCGGGCTGTGGTCCTCGAGGAAATTCCGGATGTGGCGCTTCGCCACCGTCGTCTTCGCGTATTCGAGCCACTTCGATTTCGGAGCGGCGTTTTTCTTCGTCTCGATTTCCACAATGTCGCCGTTCTTGAGCTTGGTGTCCAAAGGCACGAGCTTCCCGTTCACCTTGGCGCCCGAGGTATGGTCGCCGATGTCGGAATGGATGGCGTAGGCGAAATCGATGGGGCTTGATTCGTCGGGGAGGTCGATGACGTCGCCTTTCGGGGTGAAGACGAACACGCGGTATTTGAAAAAGTCCATCTTGAGGTGCTCGAGGAACTCGCCGGAATGGGAGACCTGCTTCTGCCAGTCGAGGAGCTGCTCGACCCAGGCAATATTCCTGTTCGGGCGCACCCGCCCGTCGCCCTCGCCCTCCTCTTTGTAGAAGAGGTGCGAAGCGATGCCGTACTCCGCTTCTTGGTGCATGGCCTCGGTGCGGATCTGTATCTCAACGATGCCGCCGTCCCCGGTGAAGATGGTGGTATGGAGCGAGCGGTAGCCGTTTGGTTTCGGAAGGGCGATGTAGTCTTTGATGCGGCCGGGGAGCGGGCGCCAGAGGCGGTGGATGATGCCAAGCGCCCGGTAGCAGTCCTCGACCGACTCGACGATGACGCGGAGCGCCACGAGGTCGTACACTTTGGTAATGTCCATTTTCCTCGCCTCGAGTTTTTTCCAAAGGCTGTACAAGTGCTTGAGCCGCGATTCGGTGCGCATCCTCACGATGCCCTCCGCCGCGAGCTCTTTCTGGAGAATGCGATGTATCTTCTCCACTTCCTTCTCCGAGGCGCCGCGCTGTTCCTTGAGGAGCTCTTTCACTTTTTTGTATTCCTCGGGGAACGCGTGCGGAAAGGCCGCGTCCTCGAGCTGGCTGCGAAGCTTTCCCATGCCGAGCCGGTCGGCGAGGCGGGCATGGATTTCGATGGTTTCGAGGGCGATGCGGGCGCGCTTGTCCTTCGGCACGTGCTCGAGCGTCTTCGCGTTGTGGAGACGGTCGCAGAGCTTGATGATGAGCACGCGGAAGTCCTGCGCCATGGCGATGAAGAACTTGCGGAGGCTCTCAGTGTGCCGCTCAAGGCCGCGGTACTTGAGCTTGCCGAGCTTGGTGACGCCTTTCACCAGAAAGACGATCTCTTTCCCGAATTCCCTTTCGAGCTCTTCTTCGGAAAGATGCGCGTCTTCGAGCGCGTCATGCAAAAACCCCGCCGCGATGGTGACGGGGTCCATCTTCATTTCGGCGAGGAGCGTGGCGACGGCGAAGATGTGGTTGAAGTACGGTTCGCCCGAATAGCGCTTCTGTCCGGCATGCGCCTGTTTGGCGAACGCATATGCTTTCTCGAGGAGGGCGCGGCATTCCTTCGTGAGCGGAGAAATGTGCCTGAGCACCTCCTCGACGGTGGGGTCCCCGGCTTTGTCCATATCTTCCCATGGTAGGGAAAGCCGCGCCCAAAAGCAAATCGGCTTACTTTATCTTGGCCTTATGCGGATTGTGGTTCTCGCACCCCTTGTTGGAACACCGTTCGGGTATGGTTTTGGTGCCCTCCATCTTGAGGGCGCTGCAGAGGTCGCAAATGTTTCCCGTCGGGCGCGCCTTGATCGCGGTCTTACAGTTCGGGTAATTGGAGCAGCTGTAGAAGAGCCCGAAGCGGCCGCGGCGCTCCACCATGGTGCCTTTCTTGCAGGCGACGCAGGCGACGCCGGTGTTCGCGCGCTCTTCTTCTTCCTTCGATTTCTTGATGAACCGGCATTTGGGATAGTTCGAGCAGGCCACGAACCGGCCGAAGCGGCCGTCGCGCTCGACGAGCTTCCCATCCTTGCACTCGGGGCAGGCCTCGCCCGTCTCCTTGGGGCCTTCGAGCTCCTTGCCGTCGATGGTCCTCGCGCCCGTGCAGCCGGGAAAGCGCGCGCAGGAGAGGAACTTGCCGGAGCGGCCGAGTTTCACCACCATGGGCCCGCCGCAGAGGGGGCACACGGTGCCTTTCGGCGCATCGCCCAAGGTGGTGAGCTTCTCTATCTTTTCCTTCGACTTCACGTCCTTTTTGAACGGCTTATAGAAGGCGGCGAGCGTCTTTTCGTACTCGCGCTTTCCTTCGGCGATTTCGTCGAGCTCGTCTTCCATCTCGGCGGTGAAGGTGTCGCTGATGTAGTTCGCAAAATTTTCCTCGAGGAAGGTGCTCACCACCTCGCCCGTGTCGGTGGGCTTGAGCGCTTTGTTCGATTTCTCGACGTAGCCGCGGTCGATGATGGTCTTGATAATCGATGCGTAGGTCGAAGGGCGCCCGATGCCGCGCTTCTCGAGCTCTTTGATGAGCCCCGCTTCGGTGTAGCGGTTCGGCGGTTCGGTCTCCTTTTCCTCCGCCTCGAGCGACTGCAAGCGGAGCGCCTCGCCGACCGCCGCCTTCGGCAGCTCGACGTCCTCGCCGCGCCCTTCGGGGTCGCCCTTCTGCCAGCCCATGAAAAGGGTCCGCGAGCCCGTCGCGGAAAAATCGGGGAGAGGGTTCCTTCCGCTATTTTCGATGTTCGCCCTGAACTTCGTCTGCATGATGCGCGCATCCGCCATCTGGCTCGCCATGGTGCGCTGGGAGATGAGCTCGTAGAGCCGCTTCTCGTCCATGCTCGCGCCCGCGCGCCCCACATGCGCGTTTGTCGGCCGGATGGCCTCGTGCGCTTCCTGGGCGTTTTTCGACTTCGTTTTGAACACGCGCGCCTGCGCGTATTCCGCGCCGAAGCGCTTTTCTATCTCGCGTAAAATTTCCGCCTGCGCTCCCGTGCTCATGTTCGTGCTGTCGGTGCGCATGTAGGTGATGAGGCCCTTCTCATAGAGCTTTTGGGCGAGCGACATGGTCTTCGAGGGCGGGAAGCCGAGGCGCGAGCTCGCCGCCTGCTGGAGCGTCGAGGTGATGAACGGCGGGCGGGGAGCGCGGGACACTTCCGTCTCCTTGAGGTCCTTCACTTTCCACGCTCCGGCCCTCCCTTCCGCGAGGATGCGTCCCACTTCCGCCTTGTCGCGCGGTTCCTCCTCGCACACGAGCATGAGCTCCTCGTCGCGGCGCGTCTTGAAGAGGCCCTTGAGACGCCAGAACTTCTCGGGCACGAAGGCGCGGATCTCGCGTTCGCGCTCCATCAATATGCGAAGCGCCGGCGATTGCACCCGCCCGGCCGAAAGGCCGTAGCGCACCTTCTTCCAGATGAGGCCGGAGAGGTCGTAGCCCACGAGCCGGTCGAGCACGCGCCGCGCCTCCTGGGCGCGGCGCAGGTTCACGTCGATCTCGCGCGGGTGCTTGAGCGCCTCCTTGACCGCCTCCTCGGTAATCTCGTTGAAAACCACCCGTTTCGGGCGCTTGAGGCCGATGGCCTCTTCGATATGCCAGGCGATGGCCTCGCCTTCGCGGTCGGGGTCGGTCGCAAGAAGCACTTCGTCGGCCCGTCCCGCGAGCTCGCGGAGCTCCTCGACGACCTTCTCCTTGCCTTTGGCGATCTCGTAGTGGGGAACGAAGCCCGCCTCGATATCGATGGCGCGCTTTTGCGATTTAGGGAGGTCCCTGATGTGCCCGACGGAAGCCCTCACTTCATATTCGCCGCCGAGATATTTCGAAATCGTCTTCGCCTTCGACGGCGATTCGACGATCATGAGCTTGAGCCCGGCTTCTCTCTGGCTTTTCGTTTTGGCCATGGGACTAATTAATAGTACAAGTCGATTTTTTTTGCAAACCGCGACGCACGGACGCATCCGTCCCTTTTGATTTTAAAAAGCCTCGCCCGACCGCGCCCGGTCGTTCGGACGGGCCCATTTCGGGCTTCCCGAAGCGCTACGGCCGCACGTCGTAGACGGGATCGGTGCCGTCGAAATTCGCGGCGCTCCCCGTGCAGACGGTGCCCGCGCTTCCGGAATCGAAATCGTTCGAGAGGACGCCCGTGCCGGCGGAGACCGTTTCGAGCGTGGCGCCGAGGTGATAGTCGATGCAGCGGTTCCCCGACATGAGCGCCGCGTAGGAGTAGCTTGCGCCGGTGAGCGGATCGCGCGGCACCGCCCGGATATGGAGCGGCACGAGCTCCGCCGGGTCGAGTGTCGCGGGGTACTGTTTGTTGTCGTTCAAATAGAGCTGGAGCGCGTTCTGGAGCTGCTTCACATCCGAGACGCGCGCGGCATCGCGCGATTTTGCCCTCGAGGCGGTGAGGCTCGTCATGGCGAGCGAGGCGAGCATGCCGATGATGGCGAGGGTGACGAGGAGCTCGATGATGGTAAATCCTGATTTTTTCATTATCAGCGCTTTTTCATACGATAGCACGGGGCGCGTGGGAGAAAGTGGATATCGTCAACAGCGGCGGAGCTTCCCTCCTTCTTCTTTGATGAACCCCTTTATCTCGAGCATCGAGAGGGCGGCATTCTGCGCGCTCGCAGAAAGGCCGCTCTCGATGCGGAGCTCTTCGCGCGTTTTCGGTTCCCTGAGCATCCCGTATAAAAGCGCCTCTGCTTCCGACGCATCGCCGAGCCCCCGTTCCTTTTCCGCTTCAGGCTCGAAGCCGAGGGCGCGGAGCACGTCGGCGCTCTCGCTTACCGGCGTCGCCCCTTCCCTGATGAGCCAATTAGTGCCGCGGCTCGTCTCGGAGAAAACGGAGCCCGGCACGGCGAGGATGTCCTTGCCGTACTCGAGGGCGAAGCGCGCCGTCACGAGCGTGCCGCTCCGCTCCTCGGCCTCGACGATGAGCACCGCTTTCGAGATTCCCGCCATGATGCGGTTCCGTTTTATGAAGCTCCACGTCGTCGCCCGGAAGTCGGGCGCGAACTCGGAGAGGAGCGCGCCGCCTTTTTCCATGATCTCGCGGGCAAGCGAGAGATGTTCGCGCGGGTAGAGCGCCTCGTCGGAAATGCCCGAGCCCGGAATGGCGATGGCGGGAAGCCCGGCGTCAAGCGCCGCGCGGTGAGCGAGGGAATCGATGCCGAAGGCAAGTCCCGAAACGATAGAAATAGGATAGCCCCTGAGTCCGGAGATAAGCGTTCGCGTCGCCTCTTCGCCGTAGCGCGAGTGCTTTCTCGAGCCGACGACGGTAAGGAGCGCCGCTCCTTCTTCGGGGAGCGCGCCGCGCACGTGAAGTTTCTGCGGCGGCTCGGACACGTGGAGCAGGCCCTGGAGCAGCCCGGGAAAGTCTTTTTGCGCGAGTATCCTTATTTCCTCGTGTGCCGCCTTCACTCTTTTGGCAATTGTAGCACTCTATTGATATACTTTACGTCAAGGGAAATGCTCGATATCAAGTTCATCCGCGAGAACAGCGACCTCATCAAGGCGGCGGCGCAAAAGAAACGCCTCGAGTTCGACGTGGACGCGCTCCTCGACGCCGACAAGCGCCGCCTCGAGGCGCTCGCGCTCGTGGAGAAGCTCCGCACCGAGCAGAACAAGGTCACCGACCGGGTGGCGAAGACGAAGGACGCGGATGAGCGCGAGGCGCTCATCCGCGAGATGCGCTCGCTCAAGGAGCACGCGAAGGAGAAGGAGGACGCGCTCAAGGAAATACTGAAGAAGTGGCAGGCCTTGATGCTCCGCGTGCCGAACGTTCCCGACATGTCGGTCCCCGAAGGCGCGAGCGACGCGGAGAACGAGGAGGTGCGGCGCGTCGGCGACATTCCGAAATTCGATTTCACGCCAAAGAACCAGATTGAGCTCATGGAAAAGCTCGACATGGTCGATTTCGAGCGCGGCACCAAAGTAGCCGGGTTCCGCGGATACTTCTTGAAAAACGACGGCGCGCTCCTTTCCTTCGCCATCTGGCAGTTCGTGCTCGACCATATGGTCAAGGCGGGATTCACGCCGATGATAGTGCCGTCGCTCGTGAAGCGGGAACCCTTGTTCGGCACGGGCTACCTCCCGCAAGGGGAGGAAGACCTCTATAAGACCGAGGACGGAGAATATCTCGCGGGCACGGGCGAAGTGGGCGCCATGGGCTACTACATGGACGAGATCCTCGACGAAAAAGAGCTTCCCAAGAAGTTCATCGCGTTCTCGCCGTGTTTCCGGCGCGAAGCGGGAAGCCACGGCAAGGACACCAAGGGGCTTATCCGCGTGCATGAATTTTTCAAACTGGAACAGGTGGTGCTCTGCGAGGCCGAGCACGAGGAATCGGTGAAGCATCACGAGGCGCTCACCACAAACGCCGAGAAGCTTCTCTCGGCGCTCAAGATACCGTACCGCG
>JAUYLU010000054.1 GCA_030699625.1 bacterium | reverse complement strand
TCTCAAGTAGTTGAAGCAATTCAATTACGATTATCCAGCGGACGCGCATTTCACAAGGTGCGAAGAAACTGGTTAAAACGTTGCCGCGAACCGCTCGCTGTAGCTGCAGCGAGACACTGCAGGCAACTTTGTAGGCCAGTGCGTAAGTGAAGGCGAAAAAGGGGCGTTGTCATCCAACGACGCTCCCTGCTCCGGAAGACGAGGTTAGCAGCCGAATCGATCGGGGCCGTAGCATAAAACCGGTTTAGAATGGCCGAACGCAAAAGCCCCTACGGGAGTAGGGGCTTTTGTCATGGATCAACTACGATTATTTTTTAGGGGTGGCCTGTCTGCGTGTGTACACGCACAGGCAGGCCTTCCCCTGCTAGCACCTTAATTATAGCGGGAAGACGGATGCGTCGCGCGCTCGTTATCCACACCGCGCTTCCCAAGCATGCCGATGCGTCCTATACTGTACGCAGACCTAGTGGCGGTTAGTTCAGCGAGAGTTCACCGAGACTCAACAATTCGGCAACAAAATCGCGCGAACAGCTCGCTTCACTTCGTCCTTTCCTCCGGCCCGTGCTAGTCCTACACAGGGCCTGATTTAAAAAGAAAAACACCCCGGAGGGTGTTTTTTTAATGGAGGAAGTTTTTTATACGACGTCGAGGAGGAAGAGTTCGAGCGCCACGGGAAGCTCGTAGCGCCCGCGATGGGCTTCATGATAGATGGAGACGAGACGGGAAAGCGCCGATTCGAGTTCCTGTTCCTCCCACTTGGGAGCGGCGGCCTTCGCTTTCATCAAAGGAAATGAGAACTTTTGCCCCCCTCCCCCCTTCTTCGCAAGAAAGAGGTTCTTCATCTGCCAAAAAAGGATGCCGTGGAGCTCTTCGGCCGAAGCGCCCTTCCAGAGCGCCTCTTGGAAAAGCGCCCATGAGCGCCCGCGGTCGCGCCTAGCCGCCGCATCGGCGAGGGCGAAGCCCGTGGTATCGCGCTTCCCAACCGGTTCCTTGCCCGCCACTCGCACCGCCTCCCCGCCCGCCTTTTCAATCGCCGCAAGAAGCTCCTTGGTGGCCGAGGGCTCGCTCACCACGAAGCTGTTATGCGAGTGCGCGAGCGTCTTCGCCATGTCCATGAAAAATTCCCGGTCTTCCGTGGTGGCGAGAAATTCCTTCACAAAAAAAACGTACGTGCCGCCGAAGAGGCCGCGGCCCGCGGCGAACTCCTCGAGGGCGGGGCCGTTCCATTCTTCTTCCCCGAGCGAGCGGAGCGAGGCATCGGCTTCTTTCTTGAGGAGCTTTTCTTTCCACTCCTCTATCTTCTTCTGCCGCGCTTCGCGTTCGCCGTAAAAAAAATACAACATTTTTAACTTCCTATCTTCCTAATTCCTAACTTCCTGTCCGCTAAAGCCACGGGCGGACTTTCGACCGATAGCGCTCGTAGTCCTCGCCGTACTTCTTCGCAAGGAGGCGCTCCTCGCGCTTCACGATGCCGAGGTGGACGATGTGGAAGGAGACGAGAACGCCGAGGAGAACGAGGAGCGAGTTCATGACGAGGGCGAAGCCGAGGGTAAGGAGCGAGAGACCGACGTACGTGGGATTTCTGGTGAAGCGGTAGGGGCCGAGGGCGAAGCTCCGCTCCCCCTCTCCTGCCGCCTCTCGTTTCCTGAAGCGGGAGA
Organism: bacterium; assembly: GCA_030699625.1. Classification (GTDB taxonomy): domain Bacteria; phylum Patescibacteriota; class Minisyncoccia; order Phycocordibacterales; family VMEP01; genus JAUYLU01. Next base: position 16,133 of record JAUYLU010000054.1, on the reverse strand, counting down.
GGGCGCGCTGCGACCAGAGAATGAGCAGCGGCGCCGCGGCGAGAAGGAAAACGCCGACGGGGAGGAGGATTTTGCTCTCCGCAATCTTTATCGGGTACAAAAGATGGAGCCCGAAGGAAACGAGGAACACCACGAGGTAGATCACCGGCGAATAGACCACAAGCCCGAGGATGCTCTCCGACCTGTCTTTCCGCTCTGCATACCTCCGTTCTTCCATAGTTTATCGAGAGTGTAGCATGAGGAACGCACGCGAGGAATGAGCGGATAGGAGTTAGCTCATTCCTAATTCCTATCAACTACCAACTAATCTAAATCTCCCCCCAGTCTTTCCCCGCCGCGGCGTCGACCTTGAGCGGCACGGGCGATTCGTACTTGAGAAAACTCCGTTCGAGCACTCCTTCCATGGCCGCCCTGATGACCGATGTGGCCTTCTCGACCGCCGCATCCTCGACCTCATAGACGAGTTCGTCGTGGATCTGGAGAAGAAGATGGGCTTTCCCGAGAAGCTTCGCTTTTCCAAGGTCTTCGTGGGCGAAACGGATGGCGAGCTTGATGATATCGGCGGTCGCCGTCCCCTGTACCGGCGCGTTCACCGCCATGCGGAGCGTCTGCGCCTCTATATAAGGAATGTTCGAGCGGATGCCCGGAAAATAGCGGCGCCTGCCGAAGAGGGTCTCGGTGTAGCCGTGCTTTTGGGCAAAACGCTTGCTGCGCTCAAGGTAGGCGGCGAGCTCCGAGAATTCTTTCAGATACTTATCATAAAATTCCTCGGCCTCGGCGCGCGAAGAGCCCAAGTTCTCGCGGAGGGCCGCGACTCCCATGCCGTAGAGGATGCCGAAGTTGATGACCTTGGCGCGCCGGCGCATCTCGTGCGTCACCTCGCGCTCGTTTACCTTGAAGACGCGCGCCGCCACCGCGCCGTGGACGTCCTTCCCTTCCCTGAAGATGGCGGTGAGGCGCGCGTCGCCCGAGAGGATGGCCGCCACCCGAAGCTCGATTTGCGAGTAATCGAGCGAGAGGAGCTTGTGCCCTTTCGCCGCCATGAATCCCTTTCTGATCTCCTTGCCGAGCCCCTCGTCGGCAGGAATGTTCTGAAGGTTCGGGTTCGTCGAGGAAAAGCGGCCGGTGGTGGTGCCCGTCTGCACGAAATGGCTGTGGAGCCGGCTCGCATCGTCGAGGAGCGGCGGAATGGCGTCGATGTAGGTGGAGAGGAGCTTCTGCACTTCGCGGTGCTCCATGATCTCCTCGATGATGGGGTGAGTGCCGCGGAGCTTTTCGAGCTCGGAGAGCCTCGTCGAGCGCGCGCCACCTTCGGTCTTTTTCATGCGGACGCCTTTCACCGCAAGGCCGAGCTTGTCGAAGAGCACAACGCCCAACTGGCGCGGCGAATTCACGTTGAACTCGCCGCCGGCGTGCTTCCAGATCCGCCCTTCGATGCCGCGGAGGCGTTCGTGCAGTTTTTTCGAGAGCGCTTCGAACCGCTCCCGGTCGACGAGGATGCCGCGGCGCTCTGCTTCGCGAATGAGCGGGACGAGCGGGAGCTCGATCTCCTCGTACACCCGCTCGAGCTTTTCCCGCCGAAGCTCCGCCTCGAGCTTCGGGAGCGCTTCCTTCACCGTCCGCGTCTTCGCCCGGGCGAGGATGTCGTCGCGGTCGGGGTTCGTCTTTTCCGAATCGAGGAGCCAGAGGGCGATCTTGGCCCGCTCCAGCTCGAACTCGCTCGCCGTCTCGAGAATCGGTTCCTCCGCCGCCTCCGGTTTCCCCTCGCCGAAGAGCTCGCGGGTCCTCGCTTCGAGCGATTTGAACTCGATTTCGCGGAGAAACGCGAGCGCCCGCTCAAGTTCGACCGACTCGCGCCACGGCTTTCCAGGAATAGCGAAGTCGACGGGCGCATCCTTCCGTATCTCGGCGAGCGTTTTCGAGAAGAGCGCTTCCTCCTCCCCTTCTTCAAGGAGCTTCACCACGCGGTCGGTGCAGCCGACGTTCTTGAAGCGCGCCTTGTCCTTTTTAAGCGCCTTGTACATCGCTTCGATGGCGCCGAATTCCTTCACGAGGAGCGTCGCCGTCTTCTCGCCGATGCCCGCGATGCCCATGATGTTGTCGGACGGGTCGCCGCGGAGCCCTTTGTAGTCCGGGAGGCGTTCGGGGCCGAAACCGAACCGCGCCGTGACTGTCTCCTCGTCGTAAAGGATGGTGTCGGAGAGGCCCTTTTTCAGGGTGTAGACGCGGACGCGCTTGTCGTCGACGAGCTGGAGCGTGTCCATGTCGCCCGAGGCGATGATGATGTCGACCTCGCCCTTCAGTTTCTCGGCGATGGTGCCGAGCACGTCGTCCGCCTCGAAGCCGGGGGCCTCGTAGATGGGAATGCCGAAGGCGCGGAAGATGTCCTTCGAGCGGATGATCTGGGCCACGAGCGCATCCTCCGCCTTCGGCCGCTCCGCTTTGTACTTCTCGTAGGCCACGTGGCGGAAGGTCGGCCCCGGCAGGTCGTAGCAGGCCGCGAGGTAGTCGGGTTCGAGCTCCTTCACGATCTTGAGGAGCATGGAGATGATGCCGTAGAGCGCGCCCGTCGGCTCCCCCTTGCTCGAGACGAAATCAGGCAGGGCGTGGTACGCCCGGTGAATGATGGCGTGGGCGTCGAGGAGGACGAGGCGCTTTTTTTCTTGTTTTTTTTCTTGCTTGGTCATCGGGCGTGGACAATGGCGCGCGTCTTCTCGTCGATGAAATTGAAATGGAGGTGCGCGAACCCTTTGGGAAGGAGTTCTTTTACCCGCTCGCCCCACTCGATGACGATGAGGTTCAGGGGATCGCGCGCGAGGGCCCTGAAGCCGAGGGCGAAGAGCTCCTCCGGTTTGTCGAAGCGATACGCGTCGATGTGGACGAGGCGAGCAAGGCCGTAGCGCGCCTGCGCGCGCTTCGGAAGCTCATAGATTTTCATGAGCACGAACGTGGGGCTCGCCACCCGCTCGCGCACTCCGAACGCTTTCGCGAGGGCGGCCACGAAGGCGGTCTTTCCGGAGCCGAGATTCCCCGAGCAAACGATGACGAGCGCGCCGCGGCGCTCCTTTTTCGAGAGCGTCTCGAGCGTCCCTTCGGCGATGGCGGCGGTGTCGCGGAGACTCCTCGAGAGGCCTTCCGTGTGGCGCGCGGAGCGGGTTTTCACCCGGTTAGAAGTTCGGCGCATACAGTACTTTTACCATTAAAGAAGCCGCGAGGCGACGTCGCCCGAAAACTTTAGTTTAGAACAAACGTCAAGTGAACTTCTAACCTGTCTGCGTGCGAACACGCACAGGCAGACGGGACGAGTCCCCGAATTTTAGCACAAACGAAAAGCGCCCCGTGAGATGGCGGCTTTGCCTATCTCACAGAGCGCTTTTCTTTTCTTAGTTTCTTGGTTTAAACGGTGTCGGGGGCTCGCCGCTCGCCGTACATGTACCGGGCGAGGGCGACCAGGGCAAAGATGAGGAGAATGAGGATGAGCCATTCGATGAGCGAATCGGGAAGGAATCCCGCGCCGCCGAAGAAGGAGGCCGCGCTCTGGCCGACCCCGCCTTCGCAGATGGGGTTGAGCGAATACGCGACCACTTCTTCCTGCGCCCCGGTCGCCGAGTCGGTGTCGACGAGGTAGACCGTCGTCACGGTGGTCTTGCCGATGACGGCGCTCCGTATCACCTCGCCACGGACGCGGACAGTGCCCTCCTCGTTCGGGGCGAGCGTCCCGAGGGCGATGACGACGGTACGGTCGTTGTCAGTATAGGAACCGCGGCTTGTATCGAGGAATGCGAGCTCCTCGGGGAGGACGATGCGGATGGCGACGTCCTTCAGGAGTTTGCCCGAAATGTTCTTATAGGTGATGACGTACTCGGCCGAGGAAAGGCGGAGATTGCACGCGCCGTTCCGGTCGATCGAGAGCGCGACGAGGGCGGGCTTCCCCGTGCCGCCGACGATGACGGTGGTCCTCGAAGGCGGCGGAGTCACCGTGACGGTCTGGGTACCGGTGGTGAAGGAGACGATGCTCCCGCGGGCGGTGTTTACGCCGTCGGTCACCACCGCGCGGTAATAGTAGGTGGCGGAGGGCGTTAGGCCGAAGAGGCTGTGAAAGAAGGCGAGCGACGGCGCGCTTCCGATCGTCTGGGACGGGGTGATGTTCCCGAGCGACTGGGTCGAGCCCCACTCGAAGTAGCCGGAGACCTGCGCATACCCGCCCGTCGCGGTAGTGCACGGCACGTACGCGCCGTTCACGTAGCAGGTGTTCCCGGAATAATTGTAGTTATAGTTGAAGTTCTGATTGAAATTCTGGTTCTGGATGGCGAGGCCGTTCAGGCGCGCGGAAGTTTGCCCCACGTTCGTGGCGAGGAGCGTCGTCGCCTGAAGATTTGTGCTCACTTGCTGGCCGAAGCCGGTGGTGGTGAAGGTGAGGATGTTCCCGAAGAACTGCTGGCCGGACTGGTTCTGGGCCACCGCGCGGAAATAGTAGGTGGTGTTCGGGACGAGGCCGGAGATGGCCTGGCTGAACACGGAGGCGCCGCTCTGTTGGAGCTTAATGGTCGTGTTGCCGAGGCCGCCGCCCGTCCCCCACTCGAACCAGCGCGAGACCGTGGTGCCCGCCGGGTCGACGTAGCCGTTCAGGACGGCAAAGGTATCGTTCACGCCGGTCGCGCTGTTCGTGTTCACGAACACCTGCGTCCCCACTTGCCCGCTAAAGGAAGTGGTGAAGCTCTGGATGTTCCCCTGCACGAGCTGGTTGTTCGTTCCGCCCTGCGCCACCGCGCGGTAGTAGTAGGTGGTGTTCGGCGAGAGGAGGGTGAGCGTGTGGCTGTAGCTCGAACCCGTGCTCCCCATGAACTGCTGGGGAGTGGCGTTGCCGAGCGACTGCGACGTGCCCCACTCGAACCAGGCGTTCGCGTTGCCGCCGTTCCCGCTCGCGAAGCCGTTTAAAGTGGCGAAGTTCTGGGTGACGTTCGTGGCGGGATTGGTGGTCGCGGTAGGGATGTTGGTCCCGCCTCCCCCTCCGCACGAAGGAGTGGTGAAGGTAAGCGTACCGCCGAATGCGGTGCCGTTCGAAGGCGATGACGCTACGGCGCGATAGGAGTACGTCGTGTTTTCCGAAAGACCAGAGATGGGCTGGCTGAAGAGCTGCATTTGGCCCGTCGAGGTGAACGTTTGCTGCGCGGTCGTGTTGCCGAACGAGCCCGAAGTCCCCCACTCGAACCACGCCGTCACCGTCTCGCCGGCGGGCTGCACGGTAACGTCTCCTTGGAGCGTGGCGCCGTTGCAGGTCACGCTCGAAGCGGTGCTTGCCTGCGCCTGCGCGAGATCAGGCGCGGCGAAAACGCCCACGCAAAGAAGGAGCCCGAGAGCAATGCTTGCAGTAGTTCTTGTGGTCATGAAGGATAGATTTTTTAACGTTTTGATTATACAATCTTAATAATTTATTGTCAATAGAACGACAGAACTGCTCTTTTAAACGCTGAACGTGGTTCAGGGCTTAAAAAAACACGGGAGGAGGATGGCTCCTCCCGTCCCCTTAGCGGGTATTTACGCGAATGCCGCGCGGTTGTGCGCCGATAACACCTCCTATCGGCCTGGTGTTGACGATGATCGAACGGGGAGGCGTAACGACCGCCGCAGGAACGGTGAAGTTCCGATTTATGTTCACCCGGCTATAAGCGAGGTTGAGGTTGAACCCTCCCCCGCCATAGTCGTACGCCGGAGCGGCATACACCGGCGCTCCATACATCGGAGCCGGTGCGTACGCCACTTGAGGCTGCGGCGCGTACACGACTTGCGGCGTGGGCGCTTGCTGCACCACCACCACGACCGTTTTGCGGGGCCGTTTTGGCAAGACATACGGCTTCCACTCCGGCTCCGTCGCCGAGGCCTTGAACTCGACTCCGACCGGCGTGTGCGCGACTGCCTGATTGCCAGCCGCATCATTGCACGTGATGGCAAAAAGCTTGTTGGAGCCCACGAGATTTTTGACCACCTCGCTTCCTCCAAGAGGGCTCTTCTCCCCCGTCCAATCCACCGACGCCGCGCAGGAAAGCGCATTCTGCGCAACCCACGTGAGCACGGTGGAACCGCCGGACGGGACCGTCGTCGGATTGGCCACGAGCGTCACCGAGACTTTGGGAGCATCTGCCGTGGGCCTCATCGAGCCTTTCGGGTCAATGTCGTCCACGGGATTCCCGCAATCGTCGCGCGCGTACGGCACCGGAGACGAAATCGCTCCGTTCACCGCATGCCATCGAAAGAGCGTCCCCTCCCGTTGTACGACCCACTGTATACCGGATGTAGTGAGCATCCGCACGCAGCGATCCGCCTCGATCGGGGCAACTATTTTCGACGTGCCGTCGACAGGATTTTTGTTTTTCCATGAGAAGAACCTCGGTTCATAATACGAGAAGTTCCTCGTCACGCGGAGCGCCTCGTAGCACGCTTCCTTCGTCGCGAACATCTTTGGGGGCCCTGTTTCCGCCCGCACTTGCGTCGCAGGCGGTTTTTGGGCTGCCCCTTTTTTCCTGCGGGCCTTCTCTTCGGCAGCGGCTTTTTCTTGCGCCGCCTTTTCTTCCGCGGCCTTTTTCTCGGTCGCTTCCTTTTCAGCGGCTTCGCGGGCGGCTTTCTCATTCTCCCTGTCCACGAGTGTTTGCAGCGAGGTTGCGATGTCCCCGAGGCTTTTTTCGAGCTGAGGAAGGTCGCTTCTTATCGCCGTGCCGATTTCCTGCGGACCCGCGACATTTTCCCAAAAGCGCAGACCGGGGAAAAAGATGAGCGGTGCAAGAATGACTATTGCCGTGAGGGAAACGATAATCACTCCCTCCCAAAGGCTAACGCCCCTTTGTCTTACAAAGAGCTTCTTCACTTAACTTCTCCTTTCGGAAGAGAGTTGAACTGACCATATCCGTACCACAGAGAGCAAGTCTTGTCAATGCAGAATGGCAAAAAAATTTCGGCATGCTCCGCCGAACTCTGTATAAAAAGACGATAAAAATACATTATTTTTACAACGCGATTGCAGGGCCATCCCCGCCTTAATTTTCTTTGTTCCAGTGCGGCAGGGCGCTTCGCCCATAAGGCACGTGCTCTCCGCACACGCGCCCTGCAAGAAAACATTCTGGTTTAACTTAAAAAGCAATCAGTAAAAATTATTTCTGGAAAATTAAAGCGGGATGCTCACTATGGCGTTCACGCTTCGCGTGAGCCATAGTGGCAAAAGAAAAAGGCGGTTCAAGCATAAAGCTTGAACCGCCTTGGCGCAGTGCGCGCTCAACGGACGAGACGCTGGCAGCGCTGGCTGTACCAGTCGCCGGTGAAGCGGCCGCAGTCCGCGACTTCCAGGTTGACGCCTTCGCGGTAGAGCTGACCGCCGCGCATCTGCAAGAGATGCGCGGCGCTCCAGTGACCGCCGTACCCGCCGCCATGCCCGTAGGGATACGGCGAGGGCACCGGGTAGTAACCGCCGCCGCCGTATGCAGGCGCGCCGCCATACCCGTACCCCGGCGCGGCGACCGTTTGCGCCGGAGACGACGGGGACGTGAAAAGTCCCACCAAGAACCCGAGAACGCCACCGCCGAACACCGCCTTTTTGCGATTGTCGCGGTTACCGCCGGCGAGCGCATTGGCACCCAAACCGACGAGAGCGCCTACTCCAGCGCCAACGCCACTCCTCACAAGCGGATCTCCCGACAACGATGTTGCAGTTGTCGATACTTGCTGCTGCGACGCCGCCGCTTGCACGACGGCAGGTTGCTGGGCCGGCGCATTGACGTAGACCACCTTGACGTCGTCGTCTCCGCCGTTTCCGTTCCCATTACCGTTGCCGTTGTGCTTCGCCATGAGCTCGGCGCAAGTCGTGTTCTTGAACACGGCCTCCGTCTTGTCGGCGAAGATGACTTTGCACAGCTTGAGCTTGTCGTCTGTCTTGGCCGTCGCCCCATTGAAGAGCCATGGCTGTTGCTGTGCTGCCGTCTGCTGGATGACCACCGGCTGCTGCGGCTGGGAAGCCGGCAGGTAGCCGTTCGTCGCGCACCCCGAGAGGAACGCGACTGCCGCGAACACTGCGAACGTCGTTGCTGTTTTGACGAACTTCATCTGCCCTCCTTCAAGGGAAATGTAAAACGGTTGGAAGATAGCGCAGTTTTGAATCTGATTAACTTATATCACATTCAAATACAAAAGTCAAGCCATTGCAGGCCTCGCCCATGGAGCGATAAAACGTTGTAAAACAAGGTTTTTTTGCAGATGCGGTATACTTTTAATCATGATAATGCTCGCCGGAGAAAAAGACGACAAACGACTCGAGGAGCTCCGCGAAAAAGAGGAGGAAGAGCTCGTCCAAACGCTTTCGGACAAATACGGCATCCCCTACATCGACCTCTCGACGGTCTCCATCGAGACCGAAGGGCTCAAGGCCATTCCCGAAGCGGAAGCGCGCAAGCTCGGCATGGCCGCTTTCAAGGCGGTGGGCCGCGAGCTTTATGTCGCCCTCCTCGCCCCGAACCGCGACGGCGTCTCGCTCATGCTCGAGGAATTGAAATCGAAGAAGTTCGTCCCCTACCTCTACATGGCCTCGAAGCGGAGCCTCGAGCGCGCCTGGTCTCGTTACAAGGAAGTTTCGTACGCTTCTGAAACGAAGTCGGGAATCCTCGACATCGCCGAAGAGGCGCTCAAGGAGATGGCAGAGAAAATAAAGGACGTCGCTTCCATCAAAGAGACCGTCGAGGCGACCATGAAGGGAGAGAAGGGGCACAAGATTTCGCGCATGCTCGAGATCGTCGTGGGCGGCGCCATCGGCACCGACGCTTCCGACGTGCACATCGAGCCGGAGGACGGGAGGGTGCGCCTGCGCTTCCGCCTCGACGGCGTGCTCATCGACGTCATGCACTTCGACTTCGACACCTACCATCTTTTGAATTCACGCCTCAAACTCCTCTCGCAGTTGAAACTGAACGTCAAGGACACCGGGCAGGACGGCCGCTTCAGCATCCGCTATGCCGCCGAAGAGATCGAAGTGCGCGTTTCGTTCGTGCCGGGCGCTTACGGCGAATCGATCGTGCTCCGCATCCTGAATCCCAAAGCCATCGCCGTTCCCTTCGAATCGCTCGGCATTTCCGAAAAGCTCATGAAGCTTCTCGAACGCGAGATCGGGAAGCCGAACGGCATCATTCTCACCACCGGCCCCACCGGCTCGGGCAAGACCACCACGCTCTACGCCTTCCTCCGCAAGGTCTACACGCCCGGCGTGAAAATCATCACCATCGAAGACCCCGTCGAATACCATCTCCAGGGCATCGTCCAGACGCAGACCGACGAGAAGAAGGGCTACACCTTCCTCGAGGGGCTCCGCTCGGCGCTCCGCCAGGACCCGGACATCCTCATGGTGGGCGAAATCAGGGACGGCGAGACGGCGAAGATCGCCATCAATTCCGCGCTCACCGGTCACCTCGTCTTCTCGACGCTCCACACCAACACCGCGGCGGGGGCGATTCCGCGCCTCATCGACCTCGGGGTAAATCCGAAAGTCATCAGCTCGGCCCTGAACGTCGCCATCGCCCAACGTCTCGTGCGCAAGCTCTGCCCGTTCTGCAGGAAAGAAATCGAGCTCGCCGGCGCCGAGAAGGAAATCGTCGAGAAGACGCTCGCCCGCATGAAAGAAGAGAAGCTCGCCGCGGTGAACGATGTGCCGAAGGAGCGGAAGGTTTACGCGGCCGGGCTGGGGTGCGTGAAGTGCGGCGGCACCGGCTACAAAGGGCGCATCGGCCTCTTCGAGGCCATCATGATGGACGAGGCGGTGGAAAAAATCATCACTGAAAATCCTTCCGAGCGAGAAATCAAAAAAGCGGCGCTCCCCCAACAGATTCCCGACATGGCCGAGGACGGCGTCTTGAAAGTGCTCGTCGGCATCACCTCGCTCGACGAGGTACGGCGGGTGGTGGAACTTTAGGCAATAAAAAACGGCCTTGCCGCGCGTGGTCGAAATCGTATAAATGAAACGCCCGCACTTCCTCAAGTGCGGGCTGGAACTAGTCAAAGACCGGGTAGCGACAGTGCAATCTAATCCGTCGGCAAATGCCCCTGGTGAAGAACGTGCCGGCAAAGACTCCCAAAAGAAGCGGAAAAAGCAACGACGCCATGAAAGCCGCCGCGCGCCCGACCGACAGCATCTCTTCCGGGCCGCCGAAGGATACCACGGCCTGGAATTGGCAGGCGAGCCCTGTAATAAACAGGACCACCATCCCCAATAGCAGGGCGTAAGGGTGCTCCGGTAAATCCATCCAGAGTCGTTGCGCGAAGGTCGTACCCGGCGGCTGGAAAATGCAGAGAATGCCGAAGGCGACCGAATACAACAGGGTTGCGGGGAGTAACCATAGAAGCTCCATGTTTCTATTTCTCCTTTCCTTGGAATGGAATGAACTGCTAGACTGAATCTAGACCGAATGCCTAAATCTCTAAGCAATCCTTTTAATAACGCGTACTAAAAGTGAGGTGCGGCGCGGAGGATGGCCCTCGCACTTTTGCCGAAGCAAACGCCAAGACGTCCTGTGCGCGAAACCCGGGAGACCTTGCGGCCTGATTGCTTAGAGATTGAAGAGCTCGGTCGTGTCGAATTTCTGTGAGGAAAATAGCATAAAATACTAATTGTGTCAAGTAGTAGCATGAGTTCGCCCACGGACGACGAAAATAAAAAAGAGACGGTATTCCTCGACACCACGCTCCGGCCGTCCCGCTGGGACGAATACGTCGGCCAGCGCGGCATCAAGGAAAACCTCCGCATTCTCCTTCGGGCGGCCAAGGAGCGCAATCACCCGCCCGAGCACATCCTTTTCTACGGCCCGCCGGGGCTCGGCAAGACCACCCTCGCCCATCTCGTGGCCCACGAAGTGGGGGCGCAGATAAAGACCACCTCGGGCCCGGCGGTCGAAAAAGTGGGAGACCTCGCCTCGATTCTCACGAACCTCACGCCCGGCGACATCCTTTTCATCGACGAAATCCACCGCTTGAACAAGCTCATCGAGGAAGTGCTCTACCCCGCCATGGAGTCGGGCTCGCTTGACATCATCATCGGCAAGGGACCTTCGGCGCGCACTATCCAGCTCGAGCTCCCGCCGTTCACCCTCCTCGCCGCTACCACGCGCGTGGCGCTCCTTTCCTCGCCCTTGCGAAGCCGCTTTTCGGGCGGGACGTTCCGGCTCGAATACTACAGCGAAGCGGAAATCGAGGAGATCGTGAAGCGCTCGGCGAAAATCCTCGGCGCCGAACTCGGCGAAGGCGCGGCCAAGGAAATCGCGAAACGGAGCCGCTTTACTCCGCGCATGGCGAACTATCTTTTGAAGCGCTGCCGCGACTTCGCCCAGGTGCATAAGCGCCCGGTCGATAAGGAAACGGTGAGGGAAGCGCTCCGTCTCCTCGAGATCGACGAACTCGGCCTCGCCGCGACCGACCGCGCCATCCTTGCCACCGTCATCGAGAAGTTCGGCGGCGGCCCCGTCGGGCTCGGCACCATCGCCGCCTCGACCGGCGAGGAGGAGGGCACCATCGAAGAAGTGGTCGAGCCGTACCTCCTCCAACTCGGCCTCATTGAACGCACTTCGCGCGGAAGGACCGCCACCGCCGCTGCGTACGCGCACCTCGGCTTCGAACTGCCCGCCGACCGCCAGGAAAAACTTATATAAATCAGAAGATAGGGGTAAGGAATTAGGAGTTAGAAAAATCAGTTTCCACAAACATACGATATATCGTATATTTTGAATATTTTGAATTTTAGTATTTTCGCAAAGCATAAAAGAAACGCCCCGCCGAAGCGGGGTCTTTTGATTAATATTCTTTTTTCCTCATCACGGCAACCCCCTCCCCTTTTCTTGTCCGCGGGATGTAATAACCGCTCAGCGAGTGACAGTGCACGTTCTGAGAACTAGCCGTAAACGCAAGTTCTCCTATCTTCCGGCCAACACCCAAACTCTTAATAAGTAGTAGTACGAAGCCGCCCTTCTTTGTTGAAAAAGAAACGTAATACGGAACCCAATCTTTTCCCTTGAGATGGTAAGCAAGGTACACTTGATGGGAAAGAATTATTTCGTGGAGAGGCGGGCCGTCGGTAATCCTAACCTGCTCCTCTTCCCATACGTTAGGGAGCTGTCGAACTAGATCATTCTCGGTAGTCATAACGACTCCTTATATCAACTTACCCCGTACCAGAGACCACTCATAACGAGCAGTTTGATTGCCCAAAAGAGCAATCTGTTCCTCATCCTCTTATCAATTAGTCCGCGTGTCAAGATTGTCATTACTCTACCAACTAAAGACTAAAAACTATAAACTACCCCTATGGCCGGACATTCGAAATGGGCGCAGATCAAGCGTCAGAAAGGAAGCGAGGACGCGAAGCGCTCGAAGCTCTTTTCGAAGCTTTCACGCCTCATCTCGACCGAAGCAAAGCGCTCGGGCGGCAATCTTTCGTCGCCCTCGCTCCGCGCCACCCTCGAGAAGGCAAAAAAAGAGAATATGCCGAAGGACACCATTGAGCGCGCCATAAGGAAAGGAAGCGAGTCCGGCGGAGAGCTCAAAGAGGTGCGCTACGAGGCGTACGGTCCCGGGGGCGTGGCCATCGTCATCGAGGGATACACCGATAACAATAACCGCACTGCCCAGGAGCTGAAGCACCTGCTCTCGTCGCGCGGCGCGAGCCTCGCCGCAACAGGGGCGGCGCTGTGGGCGTTCAAAAAATCAGACGAGGGATGGGAGCCGGCAACAACCGTCTCTCTTTCTGAAGCGGACCAGGAAAAACTCGCTGAAATCATCGAGGCGCTCGAGGCCCACGACGACGTCGAAATGGTATTCACGAACGCCGCGTGAAAACCAATAACTGACAACTAACGACTCACAACAACGGAAAACCTGATGGTAAAAATTCATAAATTGTTAGTTGTGGGTCATTTGTTGTAAGTTATAGCTATGCGAATACTGGCCATCGACCCCGGTTTCGAGCGCCTCGGCATCGCCGTCATCGAAAAAAAAGGCGCCGTGGAGGAAGTGCTCCACTCGGAATGCTTCAGGACGAGCGCCAAAGAAAAATTCGAGCGGCGGCTTTTTATCATCGGAGAAAAAGTGCGCACCATCATAGAAAAATGGGGACCACGGGCCCTTTCGATCGAACGGCTTTACATCGAGACGAATCAAAAGACGGCCATGCGGGTGGCTGAAGCGAGAGGCGTGTGCGTCTACGAGGCGGGGCGGGCGGGCCTTCCTATCTATGAGTTCACGCCGCTTCAGGTAAAGGTGGCGGTTTCAGGCTACGGCAAGGCGGACAAGCGCCAGATGATGGCCATGGTGCGCAAGCTCGTCAAAATCCCCGCAACGTCGGACTCTGACGACGAGCTCGACGCCATCGCCATCGGGCTTACCTGCTTCGCCACCGTGAAATTCCCCTCGTAAGGGAGATATCCACAGAAAATTTTGCGCCATGGGCGCAATTTTGCTAAAACTATGGGAACCTCGGGCAGGCGAGGCGCATAAGAGAATATTTTTGATCACAATGGAAGACGACGAGTTCGGTTTCAAAGAAAGCGAAGGGTCCGAAATCGAAGAGGGGGCCGACGCGGTCCTCGGAGCGCTCGGCGACGACGAAAAGGGAGAGTACAACCCCCCGGTAGAAATAGAAGAGGAAGATCTTTAAACTGAAAACCGCCCCTGGGGCGGTTTTCAGTTTACGTTTATTTTGATGAAGCGGTGTTTCCCGACCTTGAACGTCCCTGGTTCGACTACTGCCTTCCAGTCGGCGATTTTCTTGTTCCCTTCGGCGATGGAGATGCCGCCGGACGCACAGAGCCGTTGGAATTCCGATTTCGAAGCAACCACTCCTTCTTTCACGAGAACGTCAGCAAGCAATGCGCCGCGCGAGACGCTCACTTCGCGCACGTGCGCTGGTGCTTCTTTTTTCTGAAAGGTGTTTATAAAATCTTTTTTTGCGCGCGACGCCTTTCCTTTGCCGTGATAGAGCGCGACTATCGTTTCTGCGAGATGGAGCTTATGGTCGCGCGGATTGTCCCTTCGCCGCAATCCTTCCTCAATCTTCGAAATCTCTTCGAGTGTGACCGAGGTCGCAAGTGTGAAATATTTAACGATGAGCTCGTCGTGGAGCGACATGATTTTCCCGAACATCTCGTTCGGTTCGTCGGTGACATTTACCACGTTTCCCCACGAGGTCGACATTTTCCTGCCGTCGGTGCCTTCGAGCATCTGCGTCGTCACGATGTCCTGCTCTTTCATGCCGAAGTGGCGTTGGATAGTGCGGCCCGCTTTCAGATTGAAAAGCTGATCGAAGCCTCCGAGCTCGACGTTCGCATTCACGGCGACTGAGTCGTATCCCTGCATGAGCGGATAGAGGAACTCTCGGAGCGACACTTCCTCGCCACGGTCGAGACGCTCTTTAAAATTGCGGCGGTTCGACATCTGGAGCACAGAGAAGCTCTCGGCGAGCTCGGTCACCTGCTTAAAAGAGAGCTTCGAGAGCCATTTTGAGTTATAGACGAATCTTGTTTTTTTGAGGTCAAGGATTTTCCCAATCGAGCGCTTATAGCCCGCCATGTTGGCCTTAACCATTTCTTCGGAGAGCATCGGGCGCTTTTCGAGTTTGTCCGACGGATCGCCGATTTGGGCCGTAAAATCGCCTACCACGAGGACAACGTGGTGCCCCAAATCCTGGAAAGCGCGCAGTTTCCACAACGAAACGGCCCGCCCGAGATGGATTTCGGGGCCGGTGGGGTCGATGCCGAGCTTCACGACAAACGGCTCCCCTTTGCGGAGCTCTTCTTCGAGATGCTCCTTGACGAAGATCTCCTCCACCCCCCGCGAAAGCAGTTCCTTGAGCCTCATTTCGTCAACAATCATACGGACAATGTAGCACGAAAACCCTTATGGTGTCGTGCTATCATACCTCTCATGCGACAGTTCTTGCGTCGGTTCCCATTCAGTAAAACAGCCTTGAAGAAAAATCGGCTCGCCCTCTCCGCCGGGGCGTTTTTGTGCTTCGCCGCCCTCTTCGCCCTCTGGGCGGGCTCGCTCAAAATCCCCGACCTCGGCACCTTCGAGGAGCGGCGGGTCGAGAATTCGACCAAGATCTACGACCGCACCGGGAAAATCCTCCTCTACGACGTCCATCAAAACATCAAACGCACGGTGATCCCCTACAGCGACATGGGCGCGAACATCAAGAACGCGACAGTGGCCATCGAGGACCGCGACTTCTACGAGCACGGCGGGGTGCGTTTCCGCTCGGTCATCCGGGCCATCCTCGTAAACCTCCATCTCTGGCCGGGCTACGCCGGGCAGGGCGGCTCGACCATCACCCAGCAGGTCATCAAGAACGCGCTTCTTACCAAGGAGAAGAAGATTTCGCGCAAGGTGAAGGAGTGGATTCTCGCCACCAAGCTCGAACAGACGATGAGCAAGGAAGATATCCTCACGCTCTATCTTAATGAGTCGCCCTACGGCGGGCCGGTTTACGGCATCGGCGAGGCGGCCAGTTATTACTTCGGGAAACGGCCGAGCGACCTCACTGTCGCCGAAGCGGCGTACCTTGCGGCTCTGCCGCAGGCGCCGACGTACTACTCGCCGTACGGCAAGCACCGCGACGAACTCGAGCGCCGCAAAAACCTCGTCCTCTCGAAGATGCGCGAGCTCGGCTTCATCACCGCCGAGGAGCATGCGGCGGCGCAGGGCGAGACGGTGGTTTTTGTCCCTCAATACGAAGGTGGGGCGAAGGCGCTCCATTTCGTCATGTGGGTGCGCGAGTACCTCGCCGAGACCTATGGCGAGGAAGCGCTCCTCTCGGGGCTCAAGGTGACGACGACGCTCGACTACAACCTCCAAAAGAAAGCTGAGGAAATCGTCCTCGCCGGGGCGCTCGAGAACGAAAAGAAGTTCAACGCGAAAAACGCCGCCATGGTCGCCATCGACCCGAAGACGGGGCAGGTGCTCGTCATGGTCGGCTCGCGCGACTACTTCGACAAGGAAATAGAGGGGAATTTCAACGTGGCCCTCGCCCACCGGCAGCCCGGCTCGTCATTCAAGCCGGTCGTCTACGCCACCGCCTTCATGAAAGGATACACCCCCGAGACCGTCCTTTTCGACCTTCC
>JAUYLU010000052.1 GCA_030699625.1 bacterium | reverse complement strand
CCCCTCACAAGGAGGGGGTTTTGTTTGACTTCCGGCCATGAAAAGAGTAGGTTCGGGACAGGTTTGCCCATGAACCCCTGAACAAGGAGAAGTGATGGAAATCGCAATAACTTCCTTGCTGTTCATCATCAGTTCCAGCGTATTTGCAGGCATGCTCGCCATAATCGCACTCAGCACACGGCGGGTTCGCAACCTCGCGGACCTCGAAGTAGAGCCCGAGATGCGGGCAGAAACGATTACCCGCGAAGCGTACAGGCGCTACCTCGGAAGCCTCGCGAGGAAAATAAAAGAATACCTGGACGAGAGCCGCTCATTCCCCACGGAGGCGCGGCGCCAGTTCGAGGGATGGACAACGCATTATTGGATAACCACGGTGGAAGAGCTGAAAAAACGCGACAAAGAAGCCACCGAAAACGCCCTTACCTCTCTCGGCTATCACACATGCCAGCCGTACGAGGAATTACCCCCGTATGGGCGAGGCCCTGCCCCCGTAGTGTCCCGGTAAGCCGTCTACATTCCCCTCCCCTCAAAAGGAGGGGTTTTTGTTTGCGCTCAAAACGGCCTTCCTGTAGGGTGGGAACAGATTGTCATGGAGGGGAATAACCGTGGAAGATGACCTGATTGCTAAAGCATTCAAGAACGAGAGCAGCAGCTACCTAGCCGTGCATCTCGAAGACGCGCTTGAGAGGGTCGTGGGGGTGGGGCTTAAATTCGCCTCCAAGAGGATGTCCCAGGACCCCCTGTGGCATAAGGCGCTCGAAAACAAGGCGGCGCCGGTTATCAGGGGGATATTGAACGCCCTCAATCCCGAAGCGACTAAAAATATCCAAGGAATGGACGAGCGGCTGATTTGGCGAGCCTACTGGGCCGTAAGAAATGAGCCGGAGTGCGCGGGGACTACCATCTTCGAGCTCCTTGCCGAACTCAACAATAATCCGCCTCTCACTCCCGTTCCCGCTTGAGTCCCCCCTCCCCTCACAAGGAGGGGGTTTTGTTTGACTTCTTTATCTTTAAAGAGTAGCGTCGGGACAGGTTGTTCAACTACACAAGGAGCGGCGGATGAGCGAGCCTCGTATCGTAATAACGAACCAATCGCCCCATTTGCGGGTAAGCACGGCGCACGGCTCGTATGGCACCATCAACGAGCACAAGGGAATACGCACGTTCACTATGGGCCATCGCGAGCTTCCCATCGCCGTCGGGAGAACGTTGCCGTGGTGGTCCCGCGTTCCCTACCCTGCGGCCTGGAAACCTGTCCCCGAAATCATGCGGGCAGTCGACTTCGGGAAAGAGAACACCGCGGACGTCACCTTCCCCGTGAGCGGCAACGCGATTATCCACCTCAAGTACAATGCCGCTCTCGTGGATATACCCGTCGAAGAGGCAATCCCCGCCATTGTGAGCCATCTCGCGGAACATCCGGCACTCGCGCTCATCAGCTACGATTGGAGCTTTCAACAAAAGCTCAAAGCCGACTGGGACGGGGTCATCAGGGTCCTCTCCGCCGAAGCGGCGCGCGCGGCGTAGCCAAAACCTTCCCTTCCCCCCTCACAAGGAGGGGGTTTTTGTTTGACAAAAAGTAATTTAAGGGTATAATTTAAGGCAGTAAAACCACTGGGAGGTCCTCGTGACGAAAGCTTTGGTCTTTGCAATACTTGCGCCGATTTTCTACGCGCTGGCAAATGTCATTCTCGAGCACAAGTTCTCGAGATACAACAACCTGACAATAATGATCGTCCTCTACAGCGTGGTCATCGCCATTGCGGTAATCGTCAGGCACACCATCAAGACAGACGACCCGTCGTTCAATTTCCCTTCGGGGAACGAACTGTGGCTCGGCGTGGTCGGCCTCGCCCTCATCCTCTTCTTCGCCGATTTTTTCTTCATCGGCGCGTACACGAACGGCGGAGACCTTGCAACCATCACCTTCCTCACGGTGCTTTTCCCGGTATTCGCTTCGTTCTTCAAGTTTTCCGGCTCGAAGCTCATACCGGGCATGGTCTACGTTCAGCCGAATTATTGGTTGGTTGCCGGGTATGTCTTCGCCGCCGTCGCCGTCCTCTGTGTCATCAAAGGCGCGCCGCCACCGAGGCTCTGATAGCGAAAAAATGGAACGACTTCCCCCCCTCCCCTCAAAAGGAGGGGGTTTTGGTGGGGGGTCACTTTTTCAATTCTCGAACTATAAGAAAGACAAGAGCAAGGGAAGCGAGGGAAACAATTTCTTCCATAAAAAGCTTTCTAATTAATCTAATAACAAGTGGGGTACTAGTTCATTCCTCCCCTTCCTTGCGGAAGAGGGCGGGGGGAGGGAGAAATAAAAAGAGCCAAAAACGTTAGACGCTCTTGGCCGGAGATTCCTCTAGTATACCACCCTTCTTCCGGCGGTTATCCACAGAAAAAATGGTAGGCTTCGCCTGCTTATTTCTCTGACCTACAACTCTCGCCTTGCCGTCGCAGGAGCGACATGCTCCGGCTTTCGATTCCCCACGCGAGCAAAGCAGTTTGCTCGCTTTAGGGTCATCGCGTTTTTCGCGACGTCCCAAACGCGATGACCCTAAGGGGAATCGAACCCCTGTTCCAAGCTTGAGAAGCTTGTGTCCTAACCGCTAGACGATAGGGCCAATGGATGAGTATTGAGTATGGAGTATATAGTATTTAGTATAATTTTCAAAACAAAACGCCGCTTCAGGAGCGGCGTTCGCCATCTTTGTGGGCGTAGTCGACTACGGCCCACACGACGATGAGGATGACGACGGCCTGGACAGCCCCGACCCCTCCGAAGAAAAGAAAGAAGCCCGATGCGACCCCAAGCGGCCACTTTTTCATATCCTTCCCCCTTTCTGTTTCTACCCTAGCATCGCTTTCTCTGAAACAAAAGCCGCCTGCGGGCGGAGCGGGCGCTCCTCGTCGAATGGAAACGATGATTACTCGTGATGTTCAGCGCGACGGAACTGCTTCCTGAAAATCACATAGAGTGCCGAGAGACCGATGAGATGGTAGATGATTCTCGCGACGATGCCTTCGCCAAAAATAGCAGCGATGGGATTGAGCTCTAGCAGCCCCATTACTCCCCAGGCGAGGCCCCCGAGCATTACCAGAACAAAAGCGGTTCGGCCGATAACTCCTTCTTTGTGGAAATTATGTGACATGTTTTTAGGCCCAATATGCTTAAGACGAAACAGGGGAAATTGGCTTATAACGACAAGCTCCTCCAGCCTATCACAAAACAAAAGGCGCCCCGTGAGATGGCAGTTTGCCTATCTCACTGGGGCGCCGTGGAGCGAAATGATGCGAATGAGCCGGATTAGGAACCGGGCTTTGCCGGCCTGGCCGGCGCCTTGTACTGGACGAGCAGAATTTCACCGTCGGCGGAAAACTTGTCTCCCGGAGGCACGGCGGTCATCACCTGCGCGGCCCTCCAGTCGCCCTTCTTCTCTTCCCAGATGACCAGGAAGGGGTACTTGGCCGTTACGGGCTCCACCTGGATGCTGAGCAGGGACTTCTTCACCGCGCCGGGCGGCAACTGGTCCTGTCGATACGGCTTCCCGAGGGCGGCCTGCTCCCCTGCCTTGAACCCCTCGGCGCGCGCCGAAGCGCCGTAATCGGTGATTTCCTTCATCGCCCATAGGGTCGCCCCCGCGACCGCCACGGCAACCACCACGAGCCCTGCGAGGACCTTCTTCGCGTACGGACGCATTCTCCCTCCTTTTCAAAATAGCCAAATGGCTCCTCCTACTATGGGACAGGACTAAAAATTTGTCAAACAAACAAAAAGGCGCCCGTGCGGGCTTCATGTCTTCCTTTCCTCGATTTGTTATTCTAATGTTCTTGAGAACATCAGAATAAGAACGGTTATCTTTTCTGCCACTCCTCGTCCTGGCGCACCAAAAGCCGCTCTTTTTCCTCCGGGTGGCGCATGATTTCCTCCACCACGCGCTCCATGCGCATCGATTGCGAACCCTTCACGAGCGCAATGTCCCCTTCCGCGAGGATGCCTTCGACGAACTTACCCGCTTCTTTCGACGATTCGAATTGAAAAATATTCTTCTCCGTGAGCCCAGCGGTAAGCGCCCCCCGTGCGATCCCCCGCGCCCTGATGCCCACGGCGACCACCACGTCGGCGGCGGCGCCCGCGAGCTTCCCGATGCGCAGGTGCTCGTCCTCGGAGCTCCGCCCGAGCTCAAGCATGTCGCCGAGCACGGCGATCTTCTTCCCTTTCGTCTTTACTTCCTTGAGGGCCTCGAGGGCCGCTTCGGCCGCCACCGGCGAGGCATTGTAGGTGTCATCGACGATGGTCGAGCGCTTCACCCCTTCGATAAGCTTGAGCCGTCCCGGCGGCGGCACGTGCGCGGAAAGCGCCTCGACGCCCGAGACGAGGTTCACGCCCAAGTGGTCGCCGATCAAAAGCGCGGGGAGGGTGGCGTAAACCTGCGCCTTGCCGATGACGCCGGGGAGCCGCAGGGGCGCGTTCGTGCCGCCGAGGTCCACCTTGCAGGAAATGCCCGCGGGCGCGCCGTCCTCGCCGTAGGAGATCTGTACGTGCGAGGCCACGATGTCGGCGGCGCGGGTGAAGCCGAAGCTCTTCGATTTCGCCTTGGTCTTTCCCCGCATGGCGAGCGAATCAGGGTCGTCCTCGTTCACGAGAAGAAGGCCGTCCCTCCGCAGGCACTCCGCCACGAGGCCGTCCTCCGCGATGAGCTCTTCCCTTCCCTTGAAAAACTCGACGTGCACCGGCACCTCGCCGAAGCGGGTGATGACGGCGATGTCGGGCTTCGCCCACGAGACGATGTGCCGGATGTCGCCGGGCACGTCCGCGCCCATCTCGAGAATGAGGTAGCGCGGATAGCGGGCGCGGAAGATGAGAAGGTCGGCGGCGCGGAGGAAGTTCACAAACCACCGCCACGGATTCCCCCACGCGTTCGGAAGCCCGAGGATGGTGAGCGGCACGCCGATTTCGGTATTGAAGCTCTTTTCGCTCTTTCGCACCGAGTAGACGGTCCGCAGGACGGTGTGGATGGCGTTCTGGGTCGAAGTCTTGCCGACGCTTCCCGCGACCGCGATGATGCGGGGCTTGTACTTGCGGAGCGCCTCACGCGCGAAAAACGTCAAAGAGAGGACGACGGCGCGTTTGAAGATTCGTTTGGTCATCTCGTAAGCGAGAGGCCCGGCTCGCGGTCGGGCGGGATTTCGTAATAGTTCAAAAGGAATTTGGTGAGCCGGATGAAGGGGTGCGTGAGCGTGTGGGAAGCGAAGGTCGCCCCTTTCGGGTTCACCGTATAGAGAAAGACGAGGAACTTCGGGTCATAGGCCGGGAAATAGCCGAAAAAGGAGTGAAAATAGCGGTCGTCGTAATAGCCCTTGCCGTCTTCGCGCGCCATTTGGGCGGTCCCCGTCTTGGCCGCCACGCTGTATTCGGGGATTTTGACGCTCCCGCCAAGGAGGGCTTTGTCGACCACTTCGACGAGCATGCGGGTGATGTCTTCCGACGCAGTTTTGCCGATGACCGCCTCACCGTCAGTATACTCCGGCCGCCGCGAGAGGCCACCCTTGTAATCGATGGTGTCGATCAAATGCGGGGCGATGAGCGTGCCGCCGTTTCCGAGCGCGGCGAGCGCCCGCACGGTTTCCATGGGGGTAAGGGCGATGCCCTGCCCGAACGAGGCGGTGGCGTACTCGACGTCGCGCATGCTCGAGAGGTTCGCGACGAGGCCGTGCGTCTCGCCGGGGAGGTCGATGCCCGTCTCTTCGCCCACGCCGAAGCGGCGCATGTAGTCGCGGAACCGCTCGTGGCCCAATTGCTGTTCGACGAAGACCATGCCGGTGTTGAGCGATTGCGAGAGGACTTCCTGCATGGAGACGGTGCCGCGGCCCCTGCCGTCGAAGTTCCTGATGGTGGCGTTTTCGACCTGCACGTACCCCTTGTGATCGGTGTAGGTCGTCTGTGGCGAGACCGCGCCCGCGTCGAGCGCGGCCGCCATAACGAGGGGCTTTATGATGGAGCCCATCTCGTAGACGTTCTC
>JAUYLU010000021.1 GCA_030699625.1 bacterium | reverse complement strand
TCTCCCGGAATTCCTTCAGGCCCTTTTCACGTTTGATTCCCGCCTGTCTCCACTGCCTAAGCATCTCCTCGATAACCATACGCAAGAGATGACTGGCAAAGTGGTTCGCCCAATTTGGATCTTCGTTGATGAAACAGAACTCGCCGAAGCACTCCACCTTTTTTCTTGTAGCCGCCGATTTACCGGGGACAGGAATACAGATTGTAGCGATTGCAGTTACCTGCATAACGTGCGGATTGCCGTCAAAGCCCAGAATGCTTTCTCGGTCGGCATCACATCTGTACTCCATCGATTCAATGAGGCGAGCCAACCTCTTGTCGTCAGAGTCAGCCGACCCCTCCAGTTGTTTGTAGATGTGCGACGTTATCCGATGCAAGAGCTCCAATCCATCAACGCTGATTGGGTCTCCCGCAAACGTTCCGCGTTTAAAGTGCGTGCCGAAGCAGATTCTCATTTGACCCTCCATGAGTCGTTTACTACTTCCGTAACAACTTCTTGTACTATACAAAGAGAGCAGGAAAATCACAAATGTGATTGGTAGTCCATCTCTTTGAATCGTATGCCAAAAAATTATTTTTTCCCGAAAAGAGAATATGAGTGCGCAAGGCGCACACGACTTGAGAATGGTTTGCGCCGATATTTTGCAAAACCGCCAATTCATTTTTGAGCCCAAAATGCAATACGCTTTGACCGCCGAGCGAAGCGAGGCGGCTGTCTCCAACTTGCAATTTCCTAAATGGTGCCTAGGGTCGGAGTCGAACCGACGACCCTCTGCTCTTCAGGCAGATGCTCTAACCAACTGAGCTACCTAGGCATATTTTGCTACTGGGACAGATGCTCTAACTTTTAATTCCTGAGTCCCGACGCTACGGTCGGGACCCCGATCGCAATAGCGCATCGGGGCTACCCCAGCATGGGAAATATCCTAGCAATTTCTCCCGCTTTCCGCCAGCTACGGGCGGACCTTGTCGAGAAGGTTTTGAAAGGTCGACGTGTCAGGGAATGAGCTTACTCCCTGCTGCGCTTTTTCGAAGCCGCCCAAGAGGCCTCGATACGTGTCGATGAGCGTCTGGAGAGGGCCGGAAAGGTAGTAGAAGGCGCCCACCGAAATGCCGATGAGGACGAGCCAGTAGAGGAGACGGAGGAATCGCGCCCACTTCTGGGCGGAATGCATCTTGTGCACGAGCTCGTTCGTTTCGCGGGCGAGGGCGAGGTTTTCCTTGATGAGCGTTTTGAGTTCGGGGTCCATGGCGGCTACTGCATCTCTTCGAAGAGATGGGCGGCGAAGAGCGACCCCGACATGAGCGAGAGGTTCCAGAGCATGATGGAGATGAGCGGCCAGCTTTCGAATCCCATGGTCACATCGATTTCACCCGAAGCTTCGCCTGCTTCCCCTTGTCCACTTTGGGAAGGGTGACGGTGAGGAGGCCGTGCTTTTCCGACGCCTCGGACGCCTCAATGTCGATCTCATGCGGGAGGAGCACGGTGCGGGAGAACGAGCCCCAGTAGAGCTCCTTGTAGAAATAGTTGTCCTCGGACACCTCGCGCGATTCCTGGCGCCGGCCGCGGATGGTGACCATGTCGCGCGTGATGGAAACGTTGAGGTCCTCGGGCTTCACGCCCGCGATCATCGCCTCGATGACGATCTCGTCGGGATTCTGGTAGACGTCGACGGCAAGCTGGCCCTCTTCGCCCTCGTCTTCCCACGCGTCCTTGTCTTTTCCCTTGCCGTCGTCCTCGATCTTGATGGGGAGCTCGCGCTCCTCGTCGCCGAGGCTCATGCCGCCGGCAAGGCGCTCGAAGAAAGATTTCTTTTTTATCATGAAATATGGTGCGCTAGGCGGCGCTCATCCGCTTTATTTCAACAAGCAAGGCTTGAAATGAGAGATTGCTCTCATTTCAGCCGCGTGCCGTTGAATCAAAACTCCCCATCCCCATTCGTTTTATCTTTTCGAAAATGAGGATGAAGATGACGGCCACCACCCACACGAATCCGAAGACCGCGAAGATATTCTGGCCGCCGTCCTTAATTATAAAGAAGTTGAAGAGGGTGTGCAATAAGATGGCCGTCGCGATGCCGCCGAGGAGCGCCGTTTTTCGGAGGAACCAGCCGCGGTAGAAGGAGAGGGCCATGGCGATGCCGATGGCGGCTGAGGCGATCACATGGAGGAGCGAGGCGCCGACGAAGCGCAGGTTCTGGGTGGCGAGCCCCTCGACGAGCCCGCTTTTACCGATGGTGGAGATGAGGAAGAGGGTGTTTTCGAGCGCGGCGAAGCCGAGGGCGGCGGTGATCATGTAGATGACGCAGTCGATGGGCTCGTCGAGGAAGCGCGTCTTCAGCGAAGTGAGGTAGGCGGCGAAGAATTTGACGAGCTCCTCGGCGGTGGCCCAGACGGCGATGAGCACGATGCCATCCTTGAGGAGATTGTAGAAATACTTCTCGACGGGGAGGACCACTATCACCGCGCCCATGCCCGCGAGGAAGGTGAGGAAGATGAGGCCGCGCGGCTCCGGCCGCGCGGCGTCTTCCTTGAGCCAGAACCAAAGCCACAAAAGCGCCGGGAGGATACCGCCAGTGAGGGCTACGAACAAGGTTTGAGTGTCAGGCAGGTGCATGGATCAAATAGGCCACGGCTCGATCATAAGCAGCGACTGCTTCTTGTGCGGCAGCATGCTCCAGAGCTCTTCGGTCACGAACGGGATGAAGGGGTGGAGGAGCTTGAGCTGGTCTTCAAGGAGCAAATGGAGCAATTTCTGTTTCGAACGCTTTTGCGCGGCATTCCCTCCCTTGAGGGCTTCTTTCGATTCCTCTATCACTTTGTCCGCAAATGTGTGCCACAGGTAATGATAGAGATTGTCGCCAGCGAGATAGAACTCGTACTTGTCGAGATGGGCTGTCACCTCTTTCTTGAGCGCCTCGAACTCTTCCATCCTCGCCGCGTCTTCTTTCGCAAACTTTGCCTTCTCGAAGCCGCCGTGCTCGGTGTTCGAGAGGACGAAACGCGCCACGTTCCAGAGCTTGTTCGCGAAGTGCTTGTAGCCGCGCACGCGGTCTTCCGAAAGCTTGAGGTCGTTTCCCGGCGCGGTGCCGATGATAAGCGAGAGGCGCGTGGCGTCGGCGCCGTATTTCTCTATCATGTCGAGGGGATCGATGATGTTCCCGAGCGATTTCGACATCTTGCGCCCCTTGCCGTCGCGCACGAGGCCGTGAAGATAGACTTTTTTGAAGGGGATTTGGCCGAGGAGGTACGTGCTCATGAGCACCATGCGGGCCACCCAGAAGAAGAGGATGTCGTAGCCAGTTTCGAGCACGTCGGTGGGGTGGAAGGTTTCGAGGTCCTTGGTCTTGTCCGGCCATCCGAGTGTCGAGAAGGTCCAGAGTCCCGATGAGAACCACGTGTCGAGCGTGTCGGGGTCCTGTTCCCACCCTTCGCCTTCCGGTCTTTCGATGCCGACATGCGTTTCAACCCCTCGACTATCGCTCGGGGTACCGTTCAGCCTGTCGTGAGCGCCAGTCGAACGGTACCACACCGGAATCTGATGGCCATACCAGATCTGGCGCGAGATGCACCAGTCGCGAAGGTCCTTGATCCAATGGAAATAGGTCTTTTTGAAGCGGTCGGGGATTATCTCTATTTGCCCGCTCTCGACGACGCCCTGCATGAGCCGCTTCAGCGTCACCGTGTCGCCCTTTTCGAAGCCGTCGAGTTCTGAATGAGGGAGCTTGAACTCCTTGTTCACGTCCACGAACCACTGCAGCATCACCTGCGGCTCGAGCAGTCCCCCGCCGCGGCTGTTCGTGGCCACGCGGTGGGCGTATTTTTCGTCCACTTTCTCGACGAGCCCTTTTGCCCGGAGCTTCTCGACGATGGCGGGGCGCGCCTTCTTCCAATGCACGCCCGCGAACTCGCCCGCGATGGGCATGAGCATGCCTTTTTGGTCGATGATCTGTTCCTTATCGAGGTTGTGCCGCGCGGCGATGTCGAAGTCGGTCTGGTCGTGCCACGGGGTGATGGTCATGACGCCCGTGCCGAAAGCCATGTCTACCACTTTATCCTTCACGATAGTGGCGGTCACGGGCCCGTTTACCCATTCCACCTCGAGCGTGTCGCCGTGTTTGTATTTTTTGTACCGCTCGTCGTCGGGATGCATGACCACGTATTTGTCGCCGAACTTGGTCTCGGGGCGGGCGGTGCCGATAGTGAACGGGCCGTACGTGAGGTAGTAGAAGGGCGCGGTCTCCTCTTTCCACTCTATCTCGATGTCGGAGACGTTGGTCTGGAGCTTGGGGTCCCAGTTCACGATGCGCGCCCCGCGGTAGATGAGGCCGCCCTCATACATGCGCTTGAAGGCCTCGTTCACCGCGCGGTTCCGCGTTTCGTCCATGGTGTACGAGTACCGGCCCCAGTCGAGCGAGGAGCCCATCCGCTTCACCTGGTTCACGATGGTGGCCTCGCTCTCCTTGGTGAACTCCTCGATCCGCCCGAGGAGCGCCTCGCGTCCGATATCGTGGCGCGTCTTCTTCTCCTTCTTGTAGAGAATATCCTCCACTTTCGCCTGCGTGGCGAGCGCGGCCGAGTCGGTGCCGGGGAGCCAGAGCGCGCGCTTTCCCCGCATGCGCTCGAAGCGGATCACGATGTCCTCGATGGCGAGCATGGCGGCGTGGCCCATATGGAGCGTGCCGGTCACGTTCGGCGGGGGAAGGACGATGGAAAAGGGGTCTTTGTGGCGTGCGGGGAGCTTGTCGGGGTCGAAATAGCCGCTTTTTTCCCAAAGCTCGTATACCCGCGCCTCCGTCGCTTTCGGATTGTACGGTTTGAGGAGTTTCGGATTCACGTTGCCGAAATAATACCAAAAAACAAGCCTTTTTTCCATGCTTGCCTTGTGAGAAGGCGTGTGGGAATATCGAGGAAGGTGGAGTTTTTGGAGAGGATTATGGACCATGTCCTGGCACGCGCGAGCGTAGCGGCATCGCTCGTTTCCCGCATCAAAGAAGAAGGGCCTTACCCGCCCTCGCAGAAATTTGAACGCTTTATCGGATTCCTCGCCGGGAGGCTTCCTCCGGTGGATGCCGAGGCGCTCAAAAAAGAGTGGGAGAAAAAGAGGGAGGAAGTAAGGTTGTGGGTAGCCGAACTTTTTTCAGAGGTCGCGCTCTGCGCAAGCGATAAGGAAGAGCTCGGCTACATCATCCTTTGCGATTTCGCGAAAGAGGAGGTACCCGGCTGGTGGCATTTTTTCGAGGAAAAGCTCTCCGTGCTTCATTAGGAGCGCCGCAGGTTACCCCGGGCCGCGAGGATACGCGGCCCTTTCCTTTTGGAGATGTTTGGTGTAGTGTGGCGGCGGAGCACCACTCAAGGGAGGGTTCGATGGATGCGTCGGTTGAAAAATTCATGGCCGCCGTGCACGCGCAGGATCTCGCCCTCACGCCGAGGTTCATTTACGAACTTCTCGAGGATTTTGCCAAGAACCATGTTCCGCCGCGACTGGTGGACGACGGTCACAGGGCATTGGAGATGGCTTGGAAGTATTTCGAGAAAGTCTCGGTCCTGCCGCCCGAACAGAAAGAAGAAGCGTTTTACCGTTTTGTGCTTTTGGAGTTCAGGCGCGACGACCCGCAGCTGTGGGAGAAGTTCGAGAAGGAAGTCCTTAAAAACGAGTGCGGGGTGCTTTTCCGTTTCGGCTAGAGCC
>JAUYLU010000009.1 GCA_030699625.1 bacterium | reverse complement strand
TTCATGTTGCCGAAATAGAGCTCGTGGAGCCGCATGCCGGTCCAGTCCCAGCCGAAGCGACGCTTAAGCTCGTTGTATTCGGGCGTGCCGGGTTCCTTCCCTTTCAAAAGCTCCATGAGCTTCCCGGTATTCGTCACGTAGCCCTGATAGAGCGTGAAATGGTTCTTGAGGAGCGCGTCCGAAAAGCCCGGCGTGCCGAGCAGATGGTCGAAGTTCTTCGCTTCATATTTGATTTCGTACATCAGTAGTTTTTAGTCCCGACGCTTTGGTCGGGATCCCGACTGGACGTCGGGATTGATAGTTAATAGTTTTTAGCTAGCAATTCTTTGATGGCGGCAAAAGTATCGTCGAGATCTTTTTTTGTCGTCCCTCTTCCGAGCGTGAGCCGGAGCGATTCGTTCGCTGTCATCCGGCTCTTTCCTAGCGAAAGTATAACATGCGACGCTTCATCGCTCCCTTCCTTGCAGGCGCTTTTGGTCGAGCAGGCGATGCCCCGCGCGTCGAGCCGGAGCATGAAAAGCTCGTTCTCGATTCCTTTGACGGCAATATTGACGTTGTTTGGAAGGCGCGCCTTCGAATCGCCGTTCAATTCGACGCCGGGAAGCGAAAGGAGTTTTTTTATGAAACCGTCGCGGAGCGCGGTTAATCTCTTAGACTCTTTGTCTTTTAGTTTCTGGGCAAGGAGGAGCGCCGCGGCGAGGCCGACGATAGAGGGCACTTGCTCGGTGCCCGGCCGCATCCCTTTTTCCTGGCCGCCGCCAGTGAGAAGCGGCCCGAGAGGAACGCCCCGCTTCGCGTAGAGAAGGCCAATGCCCTTCGGGCCGTAGATTTTGCCCGCCCCGAGGGTGAGGAGATCTGCATTCAAGCTCCCGACGTGGAGCGGGAGGTAGTTCGCCGCCTGCACCGCGTCGGTATGGAATAGTGGGTAGTCTATAGTCTTTAGTCTATAGTCTTTAGAATGAGCTAGTTTCCAGAGCTTGATGAGCCTTCCGATTTCCTTCACCGGCTGGATGGTGCCGATTTCGTTGTTGGCGTACATCACCGACACGAGCACGGTATTTTTGCTCAAACGCGCCGCTACGTCTTTCGCGCGCACGATGCCGCGTTCGTCCGGCTTCACATATGAAATTTTTACTCCTGTTTCTCCGAGCGCCCGCGCCGCGCCGAGCACCGCCTCGTGCTCGATGGACGAGACGACGAGCTCCGGCGTCTTCCCGGGATGCGTCTTCTTCCACGCCGCGACCGCGCCGCGAAGGGCGAGGTTCAATGATTCCGTCGCCCCGTTCGTGAAGATGATTTCTTCCGGGCGCGCGGAAAGAAGGACGGCGATGTCCTTCCTCGCCTTTTCAACGGCCTTTTTGGCTCTCACCCCTTCGTCATAGAGGGCGGAGGGGTTCCCGAACTCCTTCGTAAAATACGGCGCCATGGCCCGCATGACGCGCGGGTCGACGGGCGTGGCCGAGGCGTGATCGAGATACACCCTCCTAACTTTTCTTGAAGAAGCCATGGGTTTAATTAAAAAGATAGTGCCACAAAGTACCTTACTTGTCTTGACTGTGTTTTGTAGAAAAGTTTGGCGGGTAAGTGCGCTTCTTCATATGGCGATTCTAGTACGGAAAAAGAAATATACAAAAAAGAAAACCCCTCAAGACCTGATAGCGGTGCCGCCGCGTGTCTTAAAGGGGTGGTTGGCTGATGTGCAATCCTTGGCAGGGATATTCGGGTGAGCCGCCATCAGTGGTTACCCGTGAGGGCACCGTTGTGGTTGTCGGGAATCGAATTGCGGCAAAGGATTACTCCCTTGCAGCTAGGTGGTCTCACCGCCACCGCAATCTCCGTCCAGGCGCGACCTGGAATGAAAAACGCTGTCTGAACCTAAACTTCCACGACCAGCCTAGCATTAATAAATATTTTTGTCAAGTTAATTGGTGAAATAGCGTTATCACGCTATAATCTCGAAATATTTATGCCTATCGATACGAATCTTCTCATCTATATCCTTCTCGGGCTCATCGCCGTCCTCGCCGGCATGGTCGCGTACCTTTGGATAAAAGTGGCGAGGCTCCTCCGCGGCAAGGACGCACGGACGCTCGAGGACACCATGAGAGCGCTCCAGAACGATATCGACGCGCTCCGCACGTCGCGCGCGGAAATCGAGGGCTATTTGAAGCAGGTGGAGCGGCGCCTCCGGCGGGCCATTTCCCGCGTCGGCACGGTGCGCTTCAATCCATTCCAGGGCTCGTCGGGCAGCAACCAGAGCTTCGCCACTGCTTTCCTTTCCGAAGAGGGTGACGGCGTGGTGCTCTCCTCGCTCTATTCGCGCGACCGGGTAAGCGTCTTCGCGAAACCGTTCGAAAAAGGCGCTTCCTCCTACGAGCTCACCGGCGAAGAAAAGGAAGCGATTGCGAAGTCGAAGGAACGGGAGTAGGCTATGCTCGTCCGCCAAAATTTTGCGAAGCAAAACTTAGGAGGGCGAGCACGAATACGACAAAATGCCAGCAAAACCGACAACCGCACAAGCGCCGCGACCTCCCGTCATCGTCATCACGGGGCATATTGACCATGGCAAATCGACGCTCCTCGATTACATCAGGAAGACGAACGTCGTGGAAGGCGAGGCGGGCGGCATCACCCAGCATCTCTCGGCTTACGAAGTAACCCATAAGAGGAAAGACAGCCAAGGAAAAATCACGGAACAGAAGATCACTTTCCTCGACACGCCCGGCCACGAAGCGTTCTCCGGCATGCGCGAGCGCGGCGTCTCGGCCGCCGACATCGCCGTCCTCATCGTCTCCGCCGAGGACGGCGTGAAGGCCCAGACCGTCGAGGCGCTCAAGACCGTGAAAACGGCGGGCCTTCCCTTCGTAGTCGCCATCAATAAAATAGACAAACCGGCCGCGAACGCCGAAAAGGTGAAGCAGGAGCTTTCGGAGCAGGAAGTGTACCTCGAGGGCTACGGCGGAAACGTCCCCTGGGTCGCCATTTCGGCAAAGACCGGCCAGGGCGTGCCCGAGCTCCTCGACATGATACTTTTGGTG
>JAUYLU010000025.1 GCA_030699625.1 bacterium | reverse complement strand
GGAAGCGACTACGTGGAGCTTCCGCAAGACCTTGAGCGTTCTGTATTCAGAATGCGAAAGGTGTACAGCGCCTGTAGGGCGGCCGCCGTCCGCGGCGGCGAGCCCGCGAGTCTGCGAGCGGGCGAGTAATCATTGGGTTGGGTGTTGGCTGAAATGGGTTCTAGCGTGTTTTAATAGAGACACCAAAATTTTTCCACACTTTTTATTGCGGTAAATTCATAAGCCGCTATACTCAAATAAATCCGTTCTTCAAGGAGGAAGGAGCCATGGATCGCGTGCTTCCCCGAAGCATATTGATTCCCTTTTGTTTCCGGCGCTGCAAGCCGGAATCGCTTGTCGCCCAAGGATCCGAAGACGGTCTCATCCAGTTTTTCGAGCGCATGGTCAGCGGGGCGGGATTCGTGCCGGTAGCGCGGTTCGTCAAAATTTATGACAACGGCGCTTACTCGGCGGAGATAACGCTTGAAGAATCGAAAGTGGCCGTGTATACCTGGCCGGAAGACGGCGACGCTGAGGGAATCATCTTTTTCTGCAATTACAGCGGCAATAATATGCCTAAGGCAACGAGGCTTCACGCCTCTCTCCGTGAATTTTTCGGCCCGGAAGACGAAGACAAGCTCGAGCCCACGGTTATTTGCCGCGGCGGTCGGCTACTCGTACGGTAGCCGGCTTTTTATTTTGACTAACGAGGAGTGCCGCGAAATTTATTTTCATGGCCTCCGAGCGATGTCGAATCAAGGCGTACCCGCCTTATTTCAAATATCGCTCGATGTTCTTCAGGTGTTCGCGATAGGTCTTGGCGCCGTAGAAGCGCCCATACCGGTCGTGGAGATAGAAAAGATAGTCGGTTTTCTTCGGGTTGAGCGCCGCTTCGAGGGAGGCGAGCGAGACGTTCGAAATGGCGGTCGGCGGGAGTCCCTCGTTCAGGTAGGTGTTGTAGGGCGACTTGATGTATTTGTCGTCCGGGAGCACGCGCGGCCACCAGTTCTTCTCGGTGCCCTTCGCGTACTGGAGCGTGGCGTCGATGCCGAGCGACATTTCCTTAAAGAGGCGGTTCCAGATGACGCCCGAGACGAGCCGCATGTCGCGCTTGCCGCCCGCTTCGCGCTCGATGAGCGAGGCGATTTTGAGCGCCGTCTCGAGCCCTATCACTTTCCTCGTCGAAGAAGCGTAGCGCGCGACGACCTCCTCGGCGAACCGTTCGGTCATAAGCTTCCGGAGCGCCTCGCCGTCCGCTTCGTCGGGGACCAGATAGACGCCCGGGTAAAGTACTCCCTCCTTGCCCGAGACGCCAGCGCGGGCAATCGGCTCGCTTTCGAGGAATTTTTGCTTCTCTTCCTCGTCCCAGCCGAGCTCGCGGACGAGAAGGGCGGCCACTTCCTCTTTGCGCATGCCGGGTTTGACCCGCACGTACTCGATGGAAGGGTTCGCCACCGAGGGAAGGGCATTCATGAGCTCGACGGCATCTTCGAACGCTTCCGCGAGCGTAGAAAAGAGAAGCGACGGCTCAGCGTCGCCTGCGCCATCATTGATAGTCTTTTTTGAAAAATCGATGTTGGTAGTGAGCGATTTCGGTCCGCGGTCCGCTGCCGCAGATACCGCTATTCCGAGAAGAAGGGCTGCTCCTATCGCAATCATGCCCGCGATAATCCGTTTCATTACCCCACACTATACTATACGTTGACTTCCATAGAGATATGTTCGATAATATGCGAAATTATCCGCGAATTGTCACCCTATGAAGTTAGAAGCATTTGAACAGAGTCACGAAGAAATACCGCAAACATACCTCGGGTACAAAACCCTGATAGGCGGCTTACAGGAAAAAATTGATTCCGCTGATTTCGACAATCTTTCCAGGGGCGAAAAACTTGAATCGCTGAGCCGGACGGAGGAAAGGTTGCAAACTATCGATGAAGAACTGGAAACGCTTTTCGTCAATCCGAAGGCGAACAATGAATATTCTGACTTAAAAGAGTTGGTTGCAGAAGCCAGAGAGAAAATACAGAAATGGCATCGGCAGCTTGAAAGGCCGAATTGACCAAAAGCCGCCCTCCCGGGCGGCTTTTGCTTTGCGGGTTTTGAGGTATCATGCGGGCAGAGAACTTCATGGGAGGCAAAGATGGACCACCTCAAGGTCATCGAGGAAATAGTAAACCAGCACACTTCCGTAACCGGCACGATCGTTAAAAACGGAAGAAGCTTGATAGGGGCGGTCGGCGGCATCGTCGACGAGTGGCACCACGGCGCCACACCGCGCAAAAAAATGCACGAGTTCCCGTTCGAGCATGAGCTTGAGCATCTCCATAAGGAGTCAAAGCAAACGGGGAAGTGGCGCTTCGATTGCGTGCTCTGCGATATAGATGTCGAGATCAATCCGATACTGCCGAAGATTCTGGACAAGGACCGCAGCGCATTTTTGAAAGCAATCGACAAACTGCCGCCGCTCGGGACGCCGACGCACGAGGTACACTGGCCGACCCTCAGGCGCGAACTCAAGGGAGGCCGCGAAATCGAGGAAGACCTCGAAGAAGACCTCAAATACACATTGCGGGTCATGGCGCTCGGCGCGTGCTATGGAATCTGGTATTTCGACACTCCCCATCGCATGGGATTCTGCGGCGCCGAGGCAGAGCGGCTCGCGCGTGACGGCCTTCTCCTTATAAGGCCGCTTATAAAGCCGCTTCCAAAGGACCCTGAAAGCTCGAAGCTCCCGCTTTTTTTCACCGCCCGGCCGTAGTGCCGGGCGTTTCTTTTTGTTACAGTGGACGCAATGGTCAATACCAAGGTGCTTGTGCTTTGCGCCCTCATCGCCGTCTCCGCACTTTTCATTTTTTATCAGTCGGTTTCTTATCAGGCGGTCAAAGCGCCCGTCAAAGCACTCACCACCGTCGAAAGCTATTCGTTCGAGCTCATTCAGCCGGAAATCGGCAACACGGTTGCTCGCCCCGTATTCGTGAAAGGCCGCGCCCGCGGTTCGTGGTTTTCTGGCGGCGTTTTCCCAGTAAAAGTGCTCGACGAGAACGGGGCGCTTATCGGCCAAGGTAAGGCGAAAGCGGACGGCACGTCAGTGAACGATAGCTTCGTCTATTTTATGGGATATATTCCTGCAAGTTTGCCCGCGAACGGACGGGCTATCGTCGTATTCACGGCCGCTAATCCCTCGCGTCTTCCGGAACTCGAGCGGGAGCTCATGGTCCGCGTGGTGCTCCACTAAGAATGAAACGGCCGTGATATACTGAAAAATCCATGAAAACCAGTACTACGCTCATCGTCTCGGTTGCGCTCATCGTGCTTTTTTTCGGCGCAGTGCTTTGGCTTTCCGGCAAAGGCGGCGCGCCGATTGCCTCGATCGAAGCTGCAGATTGGACCGATGGCGCCCTCGACCCAAAGGTCGAGCTCATCGAGTACAGCGATTTCCAATGCCCGGCCTGCGCCGCGTATGAGCCGCTCGTCGCGGAGATCCGCGGCGATTTCAATGACACGCTCCGTTTCGCGTACCGCCATTTTCCGCTCACCCAGATACATCAGAACGCGGTGCTCGCCGCCAAAGCCGCGGAAGCGGCAGGGAAGCAGGGTAAGTTTTGGGAGATGCACGATCTTCTCTTTGAAAAGCAGGAGGAGTGGGCGACAAGCGCGACCATGAGGACGCTCGCGACTGCCTATGCGAAAGAGCTCGGGCTCGACACTGCGCGCTTTGAGGCCGATCTTGATTCAAAAGAGACGGAAGACAAGATAGAACGCGATTACGCGGGCGGACTCCGGCTCAAAGTGAACGCCACGCCCACGTTTTTCGTGAACGGAACAAAGATAAAAAACCCCGGGAACTATGATGAGTTCAAGAGAGAAATCGAGCGGGCCATGGAGCGCGGCCTTCCCCCAGTGACGCCATGAGTCCTGTTAGAGATAAGTTTTTGATAATGGTACAGTATTAAAGACTTACGGGAACGCGATAGGGCGCTGAACATGGCAGAAAAATTTAAGGATAATCATAAGGAAACTTTCTTCTTCAAGAGGAAGAGCGTTCCCTATCTCTAACAGGATGAAAACGATAGGAATGCTTGCTGTGATTGCAGGGCTTGCCGCCCTCGGCTTTTATTTCTGGGCGGGGACGGGCGGCAAGGCGCTTGTCGCCGCTCCGGGAAAGCCCTGGGTCGAAGTGACCACCGCCAAAGTCTTCAGGGTGGAAGCGGACGGCTCTACGCTCAAAGAGCTTCGCACGGGAGACGAGCTCGACGAGGGCACCACGCTCCGTTCGGACGTCTTGGGCACGGCGACCGTCCATCTTCCCGACGGATCGGCGCTTCGCCTCGATTCGAACTCCACGCTCGTGCTCGAACGCGCGCGCCTCGAGGCCGACGAGACGCTCACGCTCCGCGCCACGCTCGTGGCCGGGCGCGTATGGTCAAAAGTAATCGGCCTTGCCACGCCGCGCTCGAGCTGGGAGGTAAAGACCTCGAATGCGGTGGCGACCGTCCGCGGCACCGCATTCCTCACCGAATACAGGAACGGCGCGACGAAGATAGTCGGCGCGGAACGGACGATCGAGATAAGGGCGCTCGACCCCGTCTCAAAGGCGCCGGTCGAAGGCAAGGGGAAGCTCGTTACCGAGAATATGTTCGTCGAGATCGACGACGAGACGGCACGGGCCATCGCGACGAAGCAGACGACCGCGGAAACGGCGCTCGTGCTCAAGGAAGTGCCGAAGGAATTCCTAAACGATCGCTTTATCAAGGAAAACCGCGCACAAGACGACGAGCTCGACGATGCAGTTGAGGCCATCAAAGAAGAAGCGAGAAGCGAGGAGCGGACCCGCAAAGAGCTCCGCGAGGAGGTGAAGGCGCGCAAGGAGAAAGCCGAGGCGCTCCGCAAAGAGCGGAACTCCGAACGGGAAATAATAGAAAAGCTCAAGGCGGAAAGCATCGAGGAGCTCCGCGAGCGGGTAAAGGAGCGCCTCCTCGAGGACGGCATACACGTGGGACCAGTGAGCGAAGAAACCGCAAAAACCACCGAAGTGAAAGAAGAAACGCCCATGGAGACCAGCACGGTACGGACGAAAACTTCCGGCGGGACAACGGCAACCAAACCCGTCGCCGCGCCGAGCTCGCTCGTCATCGAGACAAAAACTTCGGTGCGCGCCTTCACGGACGGGGACAAGGTCTCGTTTCGCGCAATCCTCGTTTTTGCCGACGGAAGCCGGCTCGACGTGACCGACAAGGCATCATGGAAGGTGACCGGGAATGTGGGCGTATTCGCCTCGCCCGGCGCCTTTCTCTCCAAACTCCGCGACGAGGATTCAGAGCTCGGCGACATCAAGGGGAGCGTCGAGGCGGTATTGCAATACGAAGGAACGCTCTTCACCGCGAAGCCTATCGAGTTCATAGTGACGCCGTTCATTCCCGAGACCGAGCTCCGGGGCTGATTCCCATGAAATATCCGGCCTCGCATGTGCTCATCTCCCTCGTCGTAGCGGGAGCCGCCGCCTTCTCGTACGGAGCCGGGCTTTTTTTCGGCACCGAGCGTTTCCTTGAGGACCTTATGGTCGCGCCGAAGCCGGTGGACAGCCGCATTGTCGTCGTCGGCATCGACGACGAATCGCTTTCCCGCCTCGGCCAATGGCCGTGGCCGAGAGAATACTTTGCGGCCGCTTTTCTCGCACTCGAACGGGCAAAGCCCCTGGCCGTCGGTTTCGACGTGGTGCTCGCCGAGCGCTCGCGGCTCGGGAACGGGGACGACGCGGCTCTCGCGAGCGCGCTCTTGGAAACGACCTACCCGCTCGTTTTCCCGGTCGAAGGGCCGCTTCGCTTCGATGACGGCCAGGCGCTGGCCGAGCGGCTTACCGAGCCGCTCCCGCAGTTTTTCGAAAACGCGCGTATTGCGAAGGGGCATGTGAACCTCATCATGGACAAGGACGGCGTGGTGCGCCGCGTGCCGCTTTCCATAGGAACGCCGGGAGGACAGCGAAAGGCGATGGCTGCGCTTCTCGCCGAAGCGGGCGGCGCGGCTCCTGCAGACACGGGCATCGTCTCCATCGTCTATGCCGCGCCGCCCGGCGCCATCCGGCAAATCCCGTTCTACCGCCTCCTCGAGGAAGATCTCTCGGAAACGCTCCGCGGAAAGATCGTGCTTATCGGGGCGACTTCTCCCGATCTCCATGACGAGAAGCCGACGCCGCTCTCGAAGGGGACCGAGATGGCCGGCGTTGAGATCCAGGCGAACGTCGCGAACATGCTTCTCATGGGCTATCGCGAGGAGCCGCTTTCGCCCGCGGGCTCGTACGCCCTCCTTCTTTTTGCCGCGCTTGCACCGGGGATCCTTTTTTCCCGCATGAGGGGGCCGCTTCGCGCGCTCCTCGCCTCGTTCGCCCTCCTGCTCGTCCTCGACTTTGCCGCTCTGCTCCTCCACGAAGGCGGAACGACGGTCAACCTCTTCCATCTGAACGCGGCGGCGCTCGGTTCCATGGCGCTCAATTTCGCCTTCCGCTTCTTCGTCGGCGAGCGCGAGCAGCGCGCGCTCAAGGGCGCCTTTTCCAAATACGTTTCGCCGCAGGTGCTCGACGAGATACTCTCGAACCCCTCGCGGGTGGTGCTTGGCGGCGAAGAGCGCGAGATCACGGTCCTCTTTTCCGACATCAGGGGCTTCACTACGCTCTCCGAGCGCGTCTCGGCCCATGAGCTCGTCGCCATCCTGAACCGCTACTTCACCCTGATGACGGGCGAGGTGCAGAAGCACGGGGGCGTGCTCGACAAATACATCGGCGACGCCGTCATGGCCTTCTGGGGCGCGCCGCTCCCGGACGATCGGCAGGCGGAGAACGCCTTGCGGGCGGCATTCGGGATGCTCGAACGCCTGAAAGAGCTCAATGTTCTGCTTAAAAAAGAAAAAGGCGTCGAGATAGACATCGGCATCGGGATTTACACCGGCCCCGCGGTGGTGGGGAACATCGGTTCCGACCAGCGCTTCGACTACACCGCCATGGGCGATACCGTGAACGTCGCCTCGCGGCTCGAAGGGCTCAACAAAGAGCACGGCACCCGTCTCATCGTCGGCGAGCCGACCAAGGAGAAGATCGCAGCAGACGTCCGATGGAAGGCGATCGGCGACGTGCGGGTAAAGGGAAGGAACGAGCCCGTGCGCATCTACACCGCGGAAACGGTGTGACAACGCCGTAAAATCTGCTAGAATCACGGAAATGTTCAAGGAATTCTTTCTGAAGAAGCTCTTGGAATCGAAGCTCAAGGCGCTGCCTGAATCGGAACGCGAAAAGCTCATGAAGGCGATGCTTGCGCATCCAGAATTTTTCGCGAAAGTGGCAGGCGAGATAAAGGAAAAGATGGCCGAGGGGTATAGTGAGACGGATGCCGCCCGCGAGGTCATGGAAGCGCACCGCGACGAATTTCAAAAGCTTTTAACGTAACTGCCTTATGGACAAAAAGAACGTACTGGTGCTCCTCGGCCACACGGACAAGGAGACGACTTCAGGGGGCTTTGCCGACGCGTACGAAGAAGGCGCCCGCGCGGCGGGCTTCGAGGTGCGCCGAAAGAATCTCGGCGACCTTTCCTTCGATCCCATCCTTCACCACGGCTATAAGGTCATCCAGGAACTCGAACCGGACCTTTGCTCGCTCCAGGAGGATTTCCGCTGGGCCGACCACATCGCCATTTTCTACCCGAACTGGTGGGGGACGATGCCCGCGATGCTGAAGGGTCTCTTCGACCGTTTCTATCTCCCGGGGTTCGCCTTCCGTTTCAACAAGGACCGCCCCGGGTGGGAGAAGCTCCTCAAGGGGCGCACCGGCCGGGTCGTCATCTGCATGGACTCGCCGCCCATGCTCTCGCGCATCCTTTTCGGCGACAACTCGAACGAGATACGGAGCGCCATCCTCGGTTTCGGCGGCATCAAGGCGAAGGTGACGAAAGTGGGGCCCTTGAAGAACGCCGCGCCCGAGTGGAAAGAGGGCTGGAGGAAGAAGCTCTATAGGATGGGGACGAGGGCGAAATAAAGTAATTTCCTTATTCTCTTATTCGTGCGAATAAGAGAATAGGCGTATCGATTATGTCATTGTCTATTGGCATCGTGGGTCTCCCGAACCCCAGTACCATAGTGCCCCGCGCTAGCTACGGGGCAGGCGTCGGCCTTTTCTCATGTCACTGAGCATTGGTATTGTTGGCCTTCCTAATGTCGGCAAGTCGACGCTCTTTAACGCGCTCACCAAGAAATCGGTGCCCGCCGAGAACTATCCCTTTTGCACCATCGACCCGTCGGTGGGCATCGTTCCCGTGCCCGACGAGCGCCTCCCGAAGCTCTCGGCGTTTTCAAAATCGAAGAAGACTGTTCCCGCCGTCATCGAGTTCGTCGATATCGCCGGGCTCGTGGCGGGCGCCTCGAAGGGCGAAGGGCTCGGAAACCAGTTTCTTGCGAACATCCGCGAAACCGACGCCATCCTCGAAGTAGTGCGCCTGTTCGAGGATCCGGACATTCAGCATGTTGCCGGAAAGATAGACCCGTTCGAGGACATTTCCGTCATCAACCTCGAGCTGGTGCTCGCGGACATGGAAACGGCGGCGAAGCGGCTCGCGAATCTCGGGAAAGACGTGAAGAAGGGCGACAAAACGGCGCTTAAGGAAGAAGCGCTCCTCAAAAAAGCCACGGCGCTTCTCGAGGAGGGGAAGCTCCTTTCCTCGCGCGCGTGGGATGGAGAGGAAATAAAAATGCTGAAACAACTTAACCTGCTCACCGTAAAGCCGATACTCTACGGATTGAACCGGAAGGCAGGCGGGAAAAATCTAGATGAAACGGACAAGGCGCGGTTCGACGAACTCGTACGACATATCGTACAAATCGGAGGGAGGCCCGTGCTCTTGGACGCGAAGATAGAGGACGAGCTCAAGGAATTCAAGGGCTCGGAAAAGGCCGAAATGAGAAAAGAGATTGGGGGTAGCGACGACGGCATCAATGACCTTATTGCCGAGAGCTACAAGCTGCTCGGGCTCATCACCTATTTCACCACGGGCGAAGACGAGACGCGAGCCTGGACGATAAAAAAGGGGTGGACGGCGCCACTCGCGGGCACGGCCATCCATACCGACTTCAAAGAGAAATTCATCCGCGCCGAGGTCATTTTTTGGAAAGAGCTGCTCGATGCCGGCTCATACGCTGAAGCGAGAGCGAAAGGCCTCGTGCGCACGGAGGGTAAAGAATACATTGTGAAGGACGGGGATGTAATAGAATTCAAGATATAGGCGACGCTTGTCCCGTAGCTAACGCGAGGCGTTATGATACCGGGGTCATCGAGTTCAAGATTTAGTGCTACGATGAAGAGAGCAGTTCACAAGGAGAGAACTATGCTCAAGATAAAAGGGGAGCTTGACGCGGCGCTCGCGCTCCAGACGCTCCTCGGGAGCAACTCATGCTTTTACGGCAGGGACTGGAGCCCGTCGCTTAGACGCCCAATTCCCGTCGTTCCAAAAAACAAAAGTACGCTGCACTATTACAGTGACCCCAAAACCGGCGAGCTTCTCATGAAGCCCAAGAAGCGACGCGTGTCGAAAAAAGCCGCTCGATGAGCGGCTTTTAACTTGCTTTTTTCTTGATCTCGTCTATCTCGCGGACGATGGTGAGGAGCGACTGCTCGATTTTCCCGAGCTTCTCGCTTTCGGTCGGCCCTTCTTCCTCCGCTACGGAAATCCCCTCGACGTCTTCCTGAATGTCCTCGACATTCTCCGAGATTTCCTCGACGTTTTCCGATATCTCTTCGATGTCCATGCCGACTTCCTCGAGCTCTTGGGCGCTCCGGTTGATGGTCATCTGGATGAAGATGGCGAGGTAGATGGCCTCGAGCGAAACGATGGTGGTGAGGGCGAGGAGCATCCGGTCGAAGTCGAAGCCCATGGAGACAAGAAAAAACGCTCCGGCGAAGAGGAGCGTGTGGGCGAAGAGGGAGGGAACGGACCCGATCCACCGGGTGGCGATGACGGAGAAGCGCTCGATGGCCCCCGTCCTCCGTTCCCCGTTCTGTTTCCCGTTTTGCATTTGCACCGCCATTTCTATACTATAGACTATACACCGCAATTAATTTCTAACTTATAAACACCATGGAACCAATCAAAAAAACGACGCCGCTCGACTTCTTCCTCACCCTGGGGATGATCGCGGCCCTCTACGTGAGCGTCTGGGCCATCCTCACGCTCCTCTTCAGCGTCATCGACTTCCAGTTCCCCGATCCGCTCGCGTACTACGCCGACCCGTATTCGAGCGGCATGCGCTTCGCCATCGCCTCGCTCCTCATCATCTTCCCGCTCTACCTTTTCATCACGTGGTATCTTGACCGCGAATATCTCCACTTCCCTGAGAAAAAGGAGAGCACGGTGCGCCGCTGGCTCGTCTATTTCACCCTCTTTGTGGCAGGCGTCGGCATCGTCGTCGACCTCATCGCGCTCATCAACACGTTCCTCGGCGGCGAGATAACGACCCGCTTCGTCCTGAAGGCGCTCGCGGCCCTCGTGGTCGCCGGCGGCGTCTTCGGCTACTACCTCACCGACCTCCGCCGGGGCGCGGGCACGCGGACCTATCTCTTCGCCTCGGGTGCCTTCGTGCTCGTTTCCGTCGTCCTCGGATTCCTCGTCATGGGTTCGCCCGCGACGCAGCGCTCGCTCCGCTTCGATTCCATGCGCATTTCGCACCTTCAGCAGATACAGTGGCAAGTCGCAAACCATTGGCAGCAGAAGCAAAAGCTTCCCGCCGCGCTCTCCGAGCTTGAGGACGCCATCCAGGGCATCGTCATCCCCAAAGATCCCGAAACTGAAGAGCCGTACGCGTACCGCGTGACCAATGCGGCGAAGAACGAGTTCGAGCTCTGCGCCACCTTCGATTTGCCGTCCCAGAACCTCAAAGGGAGAGGCGTGTACGGCAAGGGCGGCATAGTGCCTTCCGAGCCGTACTACGGCGGTGGCTTCGACGATTCGGCCTATTTCAAGCACGAGGCTGGGAAGCAGTGCTTCACCCGCACCATCGACCCCGACCGGTTCCCGCCTATTAAGCCAATGAGGTAAAGCAGAAAATCTTCAAAAAAGCGGCTTAATCAAAAGCCGCTTTTTTGCTAAAATGAAGGAAATTTGTCAAATATTAAGGATATGGAGCCGTATGACCACACAAAGATAGAAGCCAAATGGCAGAAACGCTGGGAGGAAGAGGGGCGCTATGAGTTCGACGAAAAGAGCTCAAAGCCGAAATATTATCTCCTCGTCGAATTTCCGTATCCGTCTGGTGAAGGCCTCCATACTGGCCACGTGCGAAGCTATACCGCCCTCGATATCGTGGCGAGAAAGCGGCGCATGGAGGGCAAGAACGTCCTCTATCCAATCGGCTGGGACGCCTTCGGCCTTCCGACCGAGAACTACGCCATCAAGACGAAGACGCCGCCCGCCGTCGTCACCAGGGAGAACACCGATAATTTCCGTCGCCAGCTCAAATCGCTCGGCCTCTCGTTCGATTGGTCGCGTGAGGTGAACACCACCGACCCTGCCTACTACAAGTGGACGCAGTGGATATTCCTCCAATTTTTCAAGAAAGGACTCGCGTACAAAAAGAAAACCCTCATCAATTGGTGCGTCGATTGCAAAATCGGTCTCGCCAACGAGGAAGTGGTGGACGGCGCCTGCGAGCGCTGCGGCGGGAGCACCGAAAAGCGCGAGAAGGAGCAATGGATGCTCGCCATCACCAAGTACGCCGACCGGCTTCATGACGATCTCGATACGGTGGACTATGAGGAGCGTATAAAAATCCAGCAGCGCAACTGGATAGGGCGTTCCGAGGGCGCAGAAATCAGCTTTCAGCTTGTAGCTTCTGGCTTTCAGAAAAACCTAAAAGCTAAAACCAAAAAGCTACCAGCTATTAAAGTCTTCACCACGCGGCCAGACACGCTTTTCGGGGCGACCTATATGGTGCTCGCGCCCGACCATGAAATAATTGAAAATTTAAAATCAGAAATTAAAAATTGGGATGAGGTTGTACGATATATCGTAGTAACCAAAAAGAAGACCGAGATCGAGCGCACCGCCGAAGGGAAGGAGAAAACGGGGGTGCGGCTCGAAGGCGTCACGGCCATAAATCCCGCGAACAAGGAGGAGATTCCC
The DNA here is from genome assembly GCA_030699625.1 of bacterium. Taxonomy (GTDB): domain Bacteria; phylum Patescibacteriota; class Minisyncoccia; order Phycocordibacterales; family VMEP01; genus JAUYLU01. Next base: position 19,507 of record JAUYLU010000025.1, on the reverse strand, counting down.
GTGTACGTCGCCGACTACGTGCTCAAGGAATACGGTACGGGCGCCATCATGGCGGTGCCAGCCCATGACAAACGGGATTTCGAGTTCGCCGCGAAATACGGATTGCCGGTGCGCATCGTCATCGAGCCCGTCACCGGCACGCCGCTCGAGAACGAAGAGAAGCGTACGAGCATCGTGGCGCTCGTCTATGACCCCAAGAAGAAAAAAGTGCTTACGCTCGACTGGGGAAAGGCGCTTGGCGGACGGCTTTTTATCGGCGGCGGCCTTGAAGAAGGGGAAAGTCCCGAAGCGGCGGCCCGGCGCGAGATACGGGAAGAGACCGGGTACGTGAACCTCAAGCTCGTTGCAGTTTCCGAGAAGATACACCATCACTATTTCGCCCATTCGAAGAAGGTAGCGCGGGCCATCGAGGCAACAGGGCTCCATTTCGAGCTTTTGGACGATGCAAAGGAAGAGACGTCGCTTGAAGCGAATGAAAAGTTCAAGGTGGAATGGGTAGATCCCGAAGAAGCGGGCAGGACCGTTGCCGACGAGCTCCACCATTTCGTGTTCAATAAATTTATGCGGCATGAGCTTTATTCATGCCACGAAGAAGGAGGGATTCTTGCCGATTCCGGCACATTCACCGGCCTTTCCTCCGAAGCAGCGAAGAAGAAGATAACCGAGTTCGTGGGAGGGAACATGAAGGTGACCTACAAGCTCCGCGATTGGGTGTTCTCCCGCCAGCGCTACTGGGGCGAGCCCATCCCTTTAGTTTTTTGTGAACATTGTGAACAGTGCCACAAAAAACTAAAGGAAATTTCCAATTTCCAATTTCCAATTTCTGAAAAAGAATCAAAAATTAAAAATTCTAAATTAAAAATTGAAGCGAGCGAGGGCGAGCTTCTTAATCCCGGTTGGGTGCCGGTGCCTGAATCTGAACTGCCGCTTGAGCTTCCGGAGGTCGGCGTCTATACGCCGACCGACAGCGGCGAATCGCCGCTTTCGAAAGTGAAGAACTGGGTGGAGACGACATGTCCTAAATGCGGCGGCACGGCCGTGCGCGAGACGGACACCATGCCGCAATGGGCCGGTTCGTCGTGGTACTACCTCCGCTACATCGACCCGCATAATGACAATGCGCTTGCCGACAAGAAAAAGCTTGAGCATATGATGCCAGTCGATTGGTACAACGGCGGCATGGAGCACACCACGCTCCATCTTCTTTACTCGCGCTTCTGGCACAAGTTCCTCTACGATATCGGCGCTGTGCCTCATAGCGAACCGTACCGGAAGCGAACGTCGCACGGAATGATTCTCGCCGAGGGAGGGGAGAAGATGTCGAAGTCGAAAGGGAACGTGGTAAATCCCGACGCCATTGTCGAGACCTATGGGGCGGACACACTCCGCCTCTACGAGATGTTCATGGGGCCGTTCGAGCAGGCGGTGGCCTGGAGCGAAAAGAGCATCGTCGGCCCGCGGCGCTTCCTCGAGCGCGTTTTCAAGATGGCAGGCAAGGCAAAAGACGGCGCACGTGATTCAGAGCTCGAAGGCACGCTCCACCGGGCAATAAAAAAAGTGGGCGAGGATGTCGAGCGGATGCGCTTCAATACGGCTGTCTCGGAATTCATGATCCTCGCGAACGAGATGGACGCGCGCGAGGCGATAGGCAAGGGCGAATTCGAAACATTCCTCAAACTGCTCGCCCCGTTCGCGCCGCATGCGGCCGAGGAGCTCTGGGCGCGCCTCGGCCATAAGACGTCCGTCCACGACGAAGCGTGGCCCGCATATGACGAGGCAAAATTGAAGCGCGCTATGATAAAAATCGCCGTGCAGGTGAACGGCAAGGTGCGCGCCGAAATAGAAGTGTCCGCGGAGGCGCCGGAGAGCGAAGTGAAGGCGCGGGCGCTCGCCGAACCGAAGGTGGCCGCGCACCTTGCGGGCAAAGAGCCTGCGCGGGTCATCTATGTGCCCGGCCGGCTCGTTTCGGTGGTAACGTAAGCCAATTACTTGACGCACATAAATAATGATGTTACAACAAAGGTACAACCTACCGTCATGGTAACCATCACGCTTTCATTCAAGCCCCGCCAGGTCACCAAGCGATTGACTGCAATGCTTCCCGAGCGAGCCCGCGAGGTGCTCGCTTCGCGCTTCGGCCTTTCCGACGATGCCGAACAAAAAACGCTCGAGGCCATCGGCGAAAGCTATGGCATCACCCGCGAGCGGGTGCGGCAAATCGAGCATTTCGCCCTCGAATCCATCAAGAAATCGCCCGCGTACAAGGAAGAAACGCCGGCGTTCGAAGAGCTCAAAGAAGCCATTATAAAGCTTGGCGGCGTGGTGGCGGAAGACGAGCTTCTTTCCCATCTCGGGAAGGACCAGTCGAGCCAGAACCATATCCATTTTTTCCTCGTCCTCCACGACGATTTCGTAAAACACAAGGAGGACGACCATTTCAAGCACCGCTGGATCGTCGACAAGGAGACCTCGAACCGTGTCCACGATTCGCTCCGGAGCCTCTACGAGGCCATGGACGATGACGCGCTCATGTCGGAAGAGGACGTCATCAACGCCTTCCTTGGGGAGCTCAAGGACGTGGCCGCCCATTACAAGAACGAGGAGATCTTGAAGCGCTGGCTCTCGCTTTCCAAGGTTATTGGCAAGAATCCGCTCGGCGAATGGGGCAAGGCCAATTCTTCAAACATCAGGACGCGGGGCATCAAGGATTATGCATTCCTCATTTTCAGGCGGCACAAGCGCCCGATGCATTTCAAGGAGGTGGCCGAGGAGATAGGAAAAATTTTCCAAAAGAACGCCCACGTGGCCACCACGCACAACGAGCTCATTAAGGACCCGCGGTTCGTGCTCGTCGGGCGGGGACTCTACGCGCTCCGCGATTGGGGCTATAGCCAGGGCGTGGTGCGCGACGTCATCAAGGAAGTGCTCAAAAAAGAAGGCCCGCTCTCGAAAGAGAACATCATGAAGAAAGTGCTCGAAAAGCGCTACGTGAAGGAGAACACCATCGCGGTCAATCTCCAAAACCCGAAATATTTCAGGAAGACGAAAGACGGTTTCTATACCGTCGCCAAATAAGGCGCGCATGCGAAAAAAGCCCCTCATTCTGGTAGGGGCCCTTTTTTTGCGCTAAAATGGTGAAATAATAATGGTCCTGTTAGAGATCCTGTTAGAAGCCGCGGTCGCGGTAAAAAACTAAACTATGCAAAATAGCCGTAAAACAATAAAGAGCGTGAGCGGTGGCAAAGCGACCGCGACCTGCTTCTAACAGGACGGGAACGCGTAAAGCAATTAAAATGAGGGAAAAATTAGAAGTTAATTATAAGAGAACGTTTGCTCCGCATAGGACAAGCGTTCCCTATCTCTAACAGGATGGAGTTTCTTCTCGACCTTTTCATAAACTCCCTTCGCGACGTCTATGCGCTCGCGAACGAAGGGCTCAAGTTCGTGGCGCCCGTGCTCCTCGGCTTCGTGGCCTGGCGGGTGTGGTTGCGCTATATCAATGCCGAATTCCTGCGGACGGTAAAGTGGCAGCTCATCGAGGTGCGCCTGCCCAAGGAGATCCGCCGCTCGCCGCTTGCCATGGAGCTCGTGCTGAACACGCTCCATCAGACGGGCGGCACCGCGAGCTGGCTCGACCGGTATTGGGTCGGGAAGGTGCGCATGTACTTTTCGCTCGAGATAGTCTCTATCGAAGGGGACGTGCACTTCCTCATACGGACCCCCGAACAGTTCAGGAACTTCATCGAGTCATATATTTACGCCCACTATCCCGAAGCGGAGATAGGCGAAGTGCCTGACTATACGGAAAAGCTCTCCTACGCGAAAGATGGCAGATGGTCGATGTTCGGCACCGAGTTCGCGCTCACTGCCCCCGACCCGTATCCCATTAAGACCTACGTCGACTACGGCCTCAATGAGACGGTGAAGGAAGAGGAGAAGATAGACCCTATCGCCACCACTATAGAGCTTATGGGCTCGATGACGGCTGGCGAACAGCTGTGGCTCCAGATAGCGGTGCGTGCTTCAGGGAAGGAAATGAAGGGATGGAAGAAGGAAGCGCAGGACGAGATCAAGAAAATAAAGGAAGAAAAAATGAAGGCGGCCGCCGTCGAGAAATGGAGCGACCAGTTGCTTACGCCCGGCGAGCGCGAGATGATGAAAGCGCTTGAGCGGAACGTCGACAAGCTGCCGTTCGATGTCGGCATCCGCGCCATCTACATCGCCGAAAAGGAGGCGTTCCGTGGCGCGAACATCCCCGCTATGCTCAATATGCTGAAGCAATACAATTCGAACAATCTGAACGGGTTCAAGCTCACGCGATTCACCGCGATCAATTACCCATGGGAAGATATCGGCAACATCCGCCTGGAAAACAAAAAGATGAAGATGTTTGATCTTTATCGGCGGCGCGGGTATTTTTACCCGCCGCACTCAAGGATGCCCATGGTGCTCTCTTCGGAAGAGCTCGCCACCATCTATCATTTCCCGGGCCAGGTAGCCTCCACTCCTTCCTTCTCGCGGGTGGAGTCGAAAAAATCGGAGCCGCCGACCAACCTTCCCATTTAACCTCCGTCCACCATGTCCGAACGAGAGCACAATCTCTGGTCCTATTGGTATCGCCTGAAGGAGTTCGAGTTCGTCTACCGCCGGCCGATAAGGGGCGCGCTCATTGCGCTTTTCGCGGCGCTCCTCCTCGCGTACCAGTTCCTCCTGAAGGCGCGCGGGGACTTCCCGGCGGGCGAGATGGTGCACGTCGAGCGCGGCCTCTCCCTCGGGGAAATCGCCCGCGAGCTCGAGACGAAACGGGTGCTTCGCGCCCCGGGGCTTTTTGAATTCACCATCCGGCTTTTCGGAGACTCGAGAGACGTCATGGCGGGCGACTATCTCTTCACGAAGCGAATCGCCATGCCGCGGGTGGCATGGCGGCTCCTCCACGGCACGTTCAACCTCACGCCGGTCGCCGTGACCGTTCCCGAAGGGACAACCCGCAAAGCGATGGCCGAGCTTTACGCGAAACGCATCCCTTCCTTTGACGGGAACGCCTTCCTCGCGGCTACCGAGCGCAAGGAAGGCTATTTGTTTCCTGACACCTATTTCTTCTTCCCGAACGCGACTTCGGGGCAGGTAGTCGCCGAAATGGAGCGGAATTTCAACGCAAAGCTCGGAACGCTCGAGGACGACATCGAAAAAACAGGGCACAGCGTGCGGGGCATCATCATCATGGCTTCCATCCTCGAAGGGGAGGCGCATCGCTCGGAGGACCGGAAAATCATCGCCGGCATCCTTTGGAAGCGCATCAAACTCGGCATGCCGCTTCAGGTGGACGCCCCCTTCCTCTATGAGATAGGCAAGAACACCTACGAGCTTACCACCAATGACCTCGCCGCCGATTCCCCCTACAACACCTACACGCGTCGGGGCCTTCCGGCGGGGCCCATCGGGAATCCCGGCCTCGACGCCATCCTCGCCACCCTCTATCCGACCGAATCGCCCTTCCTTTACTACCTTTCCGACCGGGGGGGCACTATCCATTACTCGGCCACCTTCGAGAAGCACAAACAGAACAAAATGTTGTATATTGATTAAATTATAGTTACCAATATAATTTACAAACCCCTCCCTTCCTTGTATTGCATTTGCGATATGATAGAGTGCTGGAGTTAAAATGCATTTAGGGGTTCACAAGAATTTAGATGCAGAAAGGGAGGGGTGATGATTTTCAAAAATCTCGCTTCGCTCGCTTAAGAAAATCAATCATGCGCACCCATAATCTCGCCTTTATTGACACGGAAACGACCGGTCTCAATCCTGAATGGCACGAGCTTATCGAAATAGGCGGCGTGCTCGCGCGCCAGATACCGCGCAAAGGGAAGGGCCCCGAGCTCGAAGTCGTCGAGGAGTTCGAAATGAAAGTGAAGCCCGTCCATGTCGAAACCGCCGACCCCATCGCCCTTGAGATCGTCGGCTACGACGAAGCCGACTGGACTTCGGCTGTCGACCTCAAGCAGGCGCTCATAGTGCTTGCCGAAAAGACCGAGGGTTGCATTATGGTGGGGCACAACGTTGCCTTTGACCACTCCTTCATTGAGAAAGCCTACGAGGAGAACGGCATGAAGAACACCATGCACTATCACAAGCTCGATACCATTTCGCTCGCTTACGCCAAGCTCTACGACAAGATGGAAATCGAGAAATTCTCGCTCCGCTCGCTCTGCGAATACTTCGGCATTGAGAACAAGCGCGCCCATACCGCCCTTTCGGACGCACGGGCCACCTTCGAGCTTTATAAGAAGCTGCTCTTAACATAAGCGCAGTTTCTTGATTCGACGCCGCTCGGTCGATATAAAATAATTTTTTGCATTTCCCTCGCTCGTCGAATGGAGCGCATTCTGGTAGAGTGGTGCAGTTATGAAGAAAAGCGCTTTTAAAGAGAGGGTGTTCGCCCCAGTAGGAAAGCAGGAGCTTCCTACCTGTCTGCGTGCGTCTGCCTGTGCATGCTCGCACGCAGACAGGTACACGCACAGGCAGACGGGGCAGGTCGGCCTTGCGCGTAAAAAAGTATTTGTAGGCCTCTCGGGAGGCGTCGACAGTGCCGTGTCTGCCGCTCTTTTGAAGGAGGCGGGATACGACGTCACCGGCGTTTTCATCAAAGTCTGGCAGCCGCCGTTCCTCGCCTGCACGAGCCGCGAGGACCGCGAGGACGCCATGCGGGTGGCGGCCCATCTCGACAACCCGTTCACGACCCACGACCTTTCGAAGGAATACAAGAAGGAGGTGGTCGATTACATGCTCGCCGAGTACAAGAAAGGGAACACCCCGAATCCCGACGCCATGTGCAACAAGGAGATAAAGTTCGGAGCGTTCCTTTCTTGGGCGCTCCGCCGCGGCGCCGATTACGTGGCGACGGGGCACTACGCCATAAAACAACAAATAACAAATAACAAGCAACAAATAACTCACTACGAACTGCATACTTCAAGGGACAAGGAAAAAGATCAAAGCTATTTTTTGTGGACCCTTACTCAGCGCCAATTACGACATATTCTCTTTCCCGTGGGGAACTACGAGAAGAAGCGCGAAGTGCGCGCGCTCGCGCGGCGCTTCGGCCTTCCGACCGCCGAAAAGAAGGACAGCCAGGGCCTCTGCTTCGTGGGAAAGGTGGACATGAAGGAATTCCTCTCGAATCTCCTCGGGCCGAAAAAGGGGAAACTTCTCGACGAGAAGGGGAGCGTCATCGGCACGCACGACGGCGCCCTCCTTTATACGCTCGGCGAGCGGCACGGCTTTGCGGTCGCCCAAAAATCCCCGAGCGACCAGCCGCGGTACGTCATCAGGAAAGACATCAAGAGGAACACCGTTACCGTCTCGGCCGCTCCGAAAACGAGGGCCCGGGCAGGCGCTCTGGTGAGCGCCGGGCAGGCGAATTTCATCTCCGAGCGGCCGAAAAAGGGCGACGCGTGCCGTGCCCGGTTCCGCTACCGCCAGACGCCCGTGCCGTGCGAAGTGCGCGCGGTCGCCCCGCGCGCCATCTCGCTTCGCCTCAAGACGCCCGACTACACCGTCTCGCGCGGGCAGTCGCTCGTCCTCTATGCGGGGGATAAATGCCTGGGAGGGGGCGTCATCGCCTGATCCTGTTGGGAGTCCGGCTTCGTCCGAAGCCGGACGAGAAACGCAGTTTCTCTACTTCTAACAGGATGATATAATTCCGTCATAACGCCATAGCTTCATGGAAACCATTGGCTCCCTCGTTTCGTACGAAGTGATCAGCGAACAGCTCGTGCCGCTTCTCGTCGCCGTCGCGCTCGGCGCTCTCATCGGTTTCGAGCGGGTGCTCGCCCGGAAAACGGCGGGCCCGCGCACCCACGCCCTTGTCTCCATGGGCGCCGCGCTCTTCGTCCTCGTCGGCGAGGCGGTCAGTAACGCCTATCTCGGCCTCGCGCCGCTCGATCCCGTGCGCATCGCCTCGCAGATCATCGTCGGCGTCGGCTTTCTCGGCGCGGGCATCATCATTTTCCGCGACTCGCAGCTCACCGGGCTCACCACCGCCTCGGGCCTCTGGGTGGCCGCCGGCATCGGCACCGCCGCCGGTTTCAAGCTCTACCCGCTCGCCATATTCGCGACGCTCCTCACGCTTTTCATCTTCGTCGTCCTCTGGTATCTCGAATCGCGCGTGACGAAAAGGAACGGACAATAGGCGATTGGCCGCAGCAAGCCCCCGATGGTATATTGGTGGCGCCCGCGGCCGAGCGCCGCATTCACGATGAAATCAGACGAAATTCGCAGACGATTTTTAAAGTTTTTCGAGAAGCGGGGACACGCCGTCATCCCTTCGGCCTCGCTCGTGCCCGAGCACGACCCGTCGGTCCTCTTCACCACCGCGGGCATGCATCCGCTCATCCCGTATCTTCTCGGCGAGCCGCATCCGAAAGGGAAGCGGCTCGTGAACGCGCAGAAGTGCGTGCGCACCCAGGACATCGACGAGGTCGGCGACAACACCCACGACACCTTTTTCGAAATGCTCGGCAACTGGTCGCTCGGCGACTATTTCAAGGAAGACGCCATCACGTGGAGCTATGAGTTCCTGACCGACGAAAAAGAAGGGCTCGGCCTCGACCCGAAACGCCTCTACATCACCTGCTTCGAGGGCGACGAGAATGCCCCGCAAGATGCCGAATCGGCGAAAGTCTGGGAGTCGCTCGGCATCCCGAAGGAGAGGATTTATTTCCTCGGCGCCAAAGACAACTGGTGGAGCCCGGGCGATAACGGCCCTTCCGGCCCCGACACCGAGATGTTCTACGACCTCTCCGGCGGGATGGGCGACCTTTCCAAGGAGGAGTTTCAAAAGGCAGCCGACGAGCAGAAAATCGTCGAGGTCTGGAACGACGTCTTCATGGAGTATGAGAAGAAGGACGGCACGGTCGTCGGCAAGCTCTCGCAGCAGAACGTCGACACCGGCGCCGGCCTCGAGCGCCTCGCCATGGCCATGCAGGGGAAGGACAATATCTTCGACACCGACCTCTTTGCGCCGATCATGGTGAAAATAAACAAGCTTTCTGCCGGAGCTGATACCAAGGCAAAGCGCATCATCGCTGACCACGTGCGCACGTCGATTTTTATGATCGCTGACGGCGTCATGCCGTCGAACACCGACCGCGGGTACATCCTGCGGCGCCTTATTCGCCGCGCTGTCTTCAAGGCCACCGTAAGAACGGTGGCTGGAGGAGATATTTCAATGCTCGTAGACGCCGTTGCGGAGAATTACAAAGCGGCATATCCAAACCTCCACGCAAAAGCCCCCATGATAAAAAACGCCATCAAAGAAGAAGTGGAAAAATTCTCCAAGACAATTTCCCAAGGCGCAAGGGAGTTTGACCGCCTTTCGAAAGACGGTATTTCTGGAAAGGAAGCGTTCCTCCTTTTCTCGACCTACGGGTTTCCTTTTGAAATGACACGCGAGCTCGCCAATGAAAAGGGAATACGGATCGACGAGCATGACTTTAGAGAGGAGATGTCGCGACATCAGGAACTCTCGCGCGCTGGCGCCGAACAAAAGTTCAAGGGCGGACTGCTCGACCATTCGCCGCAGTCCATCAAATATCATACCGCCACCCACCTCCTCCACCAGGCCCTCCGCGAGGTGCTCGGGACGCGCGTCCTTCAGAAGGGCTCGAACATCACTCCCGAGCGCCTGCGCTTCGACTTCTCCTTCGAGCGCAAGATGACCGACGAGGAAAAAAAGAAAGTGGAAGACCTGGTGAACGCGAAGATAGGGGATGCGCTTCCCGTCTCGTACGAGGACATTCCGTTCGAAGAAGCGCAGAAAAAAGGTGCGCTCGGCCTTTTCGAGGAAAAATACGGCGACAAGGTGCGGGTCTACGCAGTAGGGAATTTCAGTCTCGAGTTCTGCGGCGGCCCGCACGTCTCGAACACCAAAGAGCTCGGCACGTTCAAGATAGCAAAGGAGGAGGCGGTGTCGCAGGGCGTCCGTCGAATCAAAGCAGTTCTCGAATAATCCATGAGTTTAGAATCAGGAAATTTTTCTCAAGAGAAGTCAAAAATAGAAGTAGAAAAAGAGTACGAGAGTTTCGTGCCAAAAGATTTCAAGGAAAATCCTATAGATTATTTTGAAAAACACGGATCTAATATCAAATCTGGAAAAATAACATATAAGGATTCAGGAGAAATCGAGGAAGACCCCACTGCAGTCAAGGACTTCCCCGTATGGAAGAACGATGCGGGAGAAGAACTGTTCGCTGTCGGTAAAAAAGTAAATTTAAGCAAATCACAAATCGAAAAATCAAACGACCCTTTTTATGAATATCGGGTAATGCGCATAGCGCAAGAGTTCAACTTACCGGGCGCGCGGCCGATAGCTAAAGCCGAAAAAGACGGAACTCATCTTATCGTCATGGAAAAGATAAGGGGTTTGCGCTGGACTGACAAGGATGCTCTTTTCATAAAAGAAAAGGGATATACCAAAGAAGATGTCGAGCGTCTTACAACGGAAGCGGAGATAATGATGGAAAATTTACGGCAAAAATACGAAAGTATCGGACTGCATCGAACTTGGAAAGTGAAGGATATGGTTTTCGATTTGGATATAGAGAATAAGGTGTTACGGTCAATAACCCCGACAGATTGGGAGAGGACTACCATTGATAGCGACAAGTTGGACAAGGCGCGAAGAGTCAGGGCTTAGCGAGAAGGGAGTCTAGGATGAATATACTGGATAGTTGATAGTTTACAGTTTTTAGTTTTCAGTGAAATCCAAACAACGTGGTTTTGAATTAAAGGCTAAAAACTATAGACTAAAGACTATAGACTAATCCATGGCGCTCTTCTCCTCCTCACGCCACAATCTCGCGCTCATCGTCGACGTCGGCACCTCTTCGGTCGGCGCCGCAGTGGTCTCGCTCCCCGAGAACGGGAAGAGGGCGCCGCTCGTGCTCTCCTCCGCGCGCTCGCCCCTTCCATTCCAGGAACATTTCGATTTCGAGCGGTACATGACGCTTCTCTGGCGTTCCTTCGACATTGCCGTGGAGAAGGCGCTCAAGGCGGCGCCGGGGCGTCCCCGCGAAGCCCACTGCTTCCTCTCCTCCATGTGGTACGCCTCGCAGGTCCGGACGGTGAAGCTCCACAAGGAACACGGCTTCGTTTTCGAGCGAAAGCTCCTCGAAAACCTCGTCAAGAAGGAGAAGAAGGCATTCTTCGAGGAAAAGTACAAGAATGTCCGGGAACACATCGACTTCATCGAGGAAGAAGTGCTCGACGTGAAGCTGAACGGCTACCGGCTTCTCGACCCGTTCGGCAAGCGCACCGAGAACGCCGAGGTTTCGTTTTTCTTCGGCGTTTCCGGCGAAGAGATGACCGCTCGCGTCCGCGAGCATTTGAAAAAATTCCTGCCGCACGTGGCGCCCTCCTTCCATTCGTTCCTGCTCCCGTTCTTCCACGTGGCGCGGACATTCTTCCCCGAGGCGAAGGACGCCATGCTCATCGACGTGGGCGGGGAGGTGACCGACGTCTCGTTCATGAAGGATCAGACACTTGCCGCCTCGGCTTCGTTCCCGCTCGGCCGGAACTTTCTCCTACGCCGCGCCTGCGCCGCCCTCCGGAAGGACGTCGAAGGGACGCGCTCGACGCTCCGGCTGCTCGCCGAAGGAAAGCTCGACCCCGAGGCCGCGGCTTCGCTCGCTCTCGTCCTCGGCCCCGTCCAGATGGAATGGCTCGAGTCGTTCCACAAAGCGCTCGATATGGTCCGCTCCTCCCTGCTCCTTCCGCACCGCGTGTTCCTCCTCGCTGCGAGCGACGTGGCGAAATGGTTCGCCACGGCCGTGGAACAGGAAGAGTACGGCCAGTACACCCTCTCGGCGGACAAGTTCGACGTCACCGTCATCGGCGCCTCGGCATTCGGGAACGATGTCGCGTTCGGTGCTACAATAGGGGTACGCGACGAATTTTTAGGCATTGAATCCATTTTCGCGGCAGCCCCCCGCCTTCACGCATAACAATAAAAGCCCGCAATGGCCCGGTCGATCCAAGACATCGTCATACACAAAAAACGCAAAAGGCCAGAACCCCCCGCGCCGCGCGAGGAGGCGAGGCTTCCCGTCTCGCACGGGAATTCCGGAAGCGGAAAGAAGCCTCCCAAAGAGCCTCCGAAGGAATCGCGAACGCCTGATGCGCCGCCCGACCAGCCGCGGTTCAAGTGGCGCGGCGCCTACGGCGTCGCCCTCGTCTCGTTCGTCTTCCTCCTTTTCTCGCTTTCGCTCCTCTTCGTCGGTGCCGAGGTGACGGTCTACCCGAAACGCGCCACGGTCACCGTCTCGAAATCCGCCCTCGCGAGCAAGGACGGCGCCACGCCGCTCCACTTCAATACGCTTGAGCTTTCTCGTACGGAATCAATGGAAGCGCAGGCGACCGGCCAGAAGGAAGTGAAGCGGAAGGCCTCGGGCACCATCATCGTCTACAACGCCTACGGGCCGAGCGCCCAGAAGCTCATCAAGAATACCCGCTTCGAGACCGCGGACGGCAAGATTTACCGCATCGCGAGCGCCATCACGGTGCCGGGCACCAAAGTAGACGGAGACGGAAAAACCGTTCTGGGAAGCGTCGAGACCGTGGTCTACGCCGACGAGCCGGGCGAAGAGTACAACATCGGGAAGACCGATTTCACTCTGCCGGGATTCAAGGGCACCGCCCGCTACGCGAAGTTCTACGCCCGTTCGAAAACGAACATGCAGGGCGGCATGATCGGCATGGCCTACGCCATTTCACCGGACGATGAAGCGGACGCGAAGCGCGTGCTTGAGTCACGGCTTCGGGAAATCCTTCTCGCCGAGGCGAAAAAGAACGTGCCCGAGGGATACATCCTCTATGAGAGCGGCGTTTTTCTTGATTTCTCCGATCTCAAGGTGGCCGGCGGCGAGGGAACCAAGAACGTGACCGTCGAGAAAGAAGGAAAGTTTTACGCGCTCCTTTGGAACCGCGGCGACCTCGCCAAATTCATCGCCCAGACCTCGGTGGACGGCTTTGACGGCGCTCCCGTTGAGAGCCCGACGCTCGACGCCCTCTCGCTCGCCGTGAAAAACAAGGAGTCCATCGACTACCCGCGCTTCGGTACCATCACCATCTCGCTCTCCGGCCCCGCCACCGTCGTCTGGGCGCTCGACAAGGACGCGCTCGCCGACGAACTCAAGGGGAAGCCGAAGAAAAGCTTCCAGTCGATACTCTCGCGCTACGGGGCAGTCGACCGGGCCGAGCTTTCGCTCTCGCCGTTCTGGGCGCAGTCGCTTCCCGATGACAAGGACGACATCGAGGTGACGACCGTGCTCGAATAAGTTTGAACCAGGTAGTAGATTTTGCCGTCGCGCCCTTGGCGCATGGCGTAAGCCCGCGGTAAAATTCACTACCCGGTTTGACCCCGTGAGATAGCGACAGTTAATTTTTATCGCAAGCGCCGATTTCAGTAAGCACACCAACCTGGCCACACGTTCAAAAGATTTTATCTCATGGGGTTTGACGCTCTGTAGGGCGTCTGGTACGATAGCAAAGTCTCTATATGGATCCTGTTAGAAGTTCACCGGCAGTCTTAGGGTCGAAAAAACAAAAAGAGCGAAGTCGCCTTGCGGCTCTGATATTGTTAACAGCGTCTCTTTAGTGTTTAACTTCTAACAGGATGGACGAAAAGGAGAGAGGAGAATCGCTCGCGACAGGAATGGTGATTGAGGCATTGCCCTCGACGCTCTTCAAAATAAAGCTTGACGACGGACAGGAGCTTATGGCCCACCTTTCGGGCAAAATGCGCCTCCACCGTATCCGGGTCCTCGTCGGCGACAAGGTCTCCGTAAAGCTCGATGAATACGGGAGCAAAACCGGCAACCGTATTGTAAAGCGTCTTTGAATACTGTATATTAGGAACGTTCCACCAAAGAAGGGAGCATATCCCTCTTTTTTAAGTGTTTGCAACAATCATGCGGGTAAGGAGCTCGGTCAAACGAATATGCCCCCTCTGCAAGGTCGTCCGGCGCGGCGGCCGCGTGCGGGTCGTGTGCAAGAATTCGCGCCATAAGCAGAAACAGGGATAACGACAATGAAGTCCTGTTAGAGGCCACAGTCACGAGTGGTACGAAAGATACATTATGAAAAACAAACAAAAGGTCGAAACAAATAAAAACCACGCTGCGGCACGGGTGACCGTGACCTGCCTCTAACAGGATGAGAATCCTCGGCATCACCGTCCCCGAACAGAAGCGCCTCGAAATCGGACTCACCGTGTTCTACGGCATTGGCCGTCCGAAGGCGCTCCGCATCCTCACGGAAGCGAACGTCGATGCAGGCAAGCGCCCGAAGGATCTCTCACCCGAAGAAGAGCAGCGGGTGCGAAAGCTCGTGGAGGGAGAAAAGCTCGAGGGCGACCTCAAGCGCGAGGTGGCGGGCAATGTGAAGCGCCTCAAGGATATCAAGTGCTACCGCGGGGTGCGGCACCAGAAGAAGCTCCCGGTCCGCGGCCAGCGCACTAAAACGAATTCGAGGACGGTCCGCGGCAACGTCAGAAAGACCATGGGCAGCGGCCGCCGGAAGGTAGAAAAGACCTAAACGCCAAGGCAAGGAACCTTTACAAAGAAGAAAATTAAGGTTATTGTTCGATTTTGCCATGGGACCTGTTAGAAGCCGCGGTCGCGTAAACACAAAAATCACGATTATGAAAAAAGGGCGATCAAAAATAAGCAAAATTAACTCCGCGGGGGTCATTGCGACCGCGACCTGCTTCTAACAGGATGGGAAAGAAGCGCATAGCCAAAAAAGAGGAGGGAACGGCGGCCGAGGGCGCAAAGGCGCATGGCGCCTCGAAGACGCCGAAAAAGAAAGTGACTTCGGGCGTCCTCTACGTTGAGTCGACCTATAACAACACAAGGGCGGCCTTTACCGACACCGCCGGAAACGTTCTCGTCTGGTCCTCAAGCGGCTCGCTCGGCTTCAAGGGAGCGAAGAAAGGCACCCCTTTCGCCGCCTCGAAGGTGGGTGACCTCGTCGGCGAGAAAGCGCAGGCGCTCGGAGCCAAGGAAGCGGCGGTGGTGGTGAAAGGCACGGGTTCCGGCCGCGAATCCACCGTCCGCGCATTTGCGGCGCGGGGCATCGACCTTACGTCCATCAAAGACATGACCCCGGTGCCGCATAACGGGCCGCAACCGAAGAAGCCGAGAAAGATTTAGGAAATTAAGGAGCGAACATTAAGTCTCGCTTCGCTCGCCAAGAAAACATATGAGAATTTCATGCAAAATCTGCCGCCGTCTCGGTGAATCGCTCTGCGGGCGCGATAAGTGCGCTTTTAAGCGAAAACCGTATCCGCCGGGAAAGCTCGAGTCGGAGAAAAAGCATAAATCGGTGCGCTCCGAGTTCGGCTCGTACCTCGCCGAAAAGCAGAAGGTGCGCCACAGCTACGGCATTTCGGAGAAGCAATTCGCGAACTACGTGAAGTATGTGCGCGAGAAAAAGGGCGCGAACCCCACCGAGGCGCTCTACGAGGCCCTCGAGACGCGGCTCGACAACGTCGCTTACCGCCTCGGCCTCGCCGCCTCGCGCGCCCTCGCCCGCCAGCTTGTCTCTCACGGCCACATTACCGTGAACGGGAGGAAGGTCACCATCCCGTCGTACCGAGTGAAGAAAGGCGATGCGATCGCGGTGCGCGAAGGGAGCAAGGGAATCGGCCCTTTCAAGGATCTGCGCGAGCGGCTCGAGAAATATTCCTATCCCAACTGGCTCAAGGTGAGCGCGGAAGGGGTGGCGGAAGTGCAGGGAGCGCCGAAGGACACCGACCGGGCCTACAACCTGAATTCGGTCATCGAGTTCTACAGCCGGTAACGTTACCAATATAAAACGATTGAGTCATGAGCGAATACAGCATCATTTTGCCGTCGAAGCCGAAAGTCATCAAAGAAGATGGCATTTCGGGCGTCTACGAGATCGACGGCCTTTACCCCGGCTACGGTCACACTCTCGGCAATTCCCTGCGCCGCATCATCCTCTCGTCGCTTCCGGGCGCGGCCATCACCTCGGTCAAGCTGAACGAGGTGCCGCACGAATTTTCCGTCATCGACGGGGTCAAGGAAGACGTGGTGGCCATCCTCCTCAATTTGAAGAAGGTGCGTTTCAAGATCGCGGGCGGCGACAAGCAGTCGGTCTCGCTCTCGGCGAAGGGGCCGAAGGTGGTCGCCGCGGGCGACCTCAAGACCCCGGGCCAGGTGGAAGTGCTGAATCCCGACCAGTACATCTGCGAGATCACCGGGAAAACCACGCTCTCCGCCGAAATCGACGTCGAGAAAGGCCTCGGCTACGTGCCGAAGGAGGTCCACCAGAAGGACAAGGTGGACATCGGCGTCATCGCCCTCGACGCCATCTACACGCCCATCCGCCGCGTGAACTACGAGGTGGAGAACATGCGCGTCGGCGACCGCACCGACCATAACCGCCTCCGCATTTCCATCGAGACGGACGGCACGCTCACCCCGCGCGAAGCGCTCGAGAAATCGATCGAGACCATGATCCACCAGCTCAAGGCCATCGTCGGCTTCAAGGAGGAGGAGATCGAGAAGACGGAGGCGCCGACCGCCGGCGCCGAAGGCGAGGGCGAGAAGAAGGAAATCCCCGAAGACGTGCTCAAGACCAAAATCGACGCCCTCGGCTTCTCCACGAGGACGCTGAACGCCGTTTCGGGAGAAGGCATCCGGACGCTCGGCGGCCTCGCGCGGAAGAAGAAGGACGATCTCCTCGAAATCGAGGGGCTCGGCGAAAAGGGCATCCAGGAGATAAAGCGCGTGCTCGGCAATTACGGCATCACGCTCAAATGATTAACCAACAACTAACAACCAACAACGGAGAGAGATCCGGAGATCCCATTGTCGGTTGTGGGTTGTCGGTTGTGAGTTAAAACCATGCGACACGGCAAGGCACATCGCAAGTTCGGCAGGGAACGGAACCAGCGCAAGGCGCTTCTCCGGTCGCTTTCGCGCTCGCTCATCGTCCACGGCAAGATAGTGACGACCGAGGCGAAGGCGAAAGAGATCCGTCCCTATGTCGAGAAGCTTGTCACCGCGGCCAAGCAGGATACGCATGCCGCCCGCCGCCTCGTCTCGACCCGGCTCTCGAACGAGGCCAAGCTCTCGAAAAAGCTTTTCACCGACCTCGCACCCAAATACAAGGAGCGGACGGGCGGCTACACTCGCATCGTCAAGCTCCCGCGCCGCAAAAGCGATGGCAGCACCATGGCCATCATCGAATTTGTATAAAAAGCTTTTGGCTGGTAGCTTGTAGCTTATAGCGAAATTCAGACCCCCTAAAACCTAACCCCTAAAAGCTAAAACCTATGGAAAAATACACCATCGACGCGAACGGGAAGAGCGTTGGCAGAATCGCCACCGAAGCGGCGCTGTGCCTCATGGGCAAAAAGCAATCAGGGTTCAAAAAGAACGTCGTCCATGACGTCGAGGTGAAAGTGGTGAACGCTTCGAAGCTCCGGATTCCGGCGAAAAAACTTTCCCAAAAAACCTACACGCGCTATTCCGGCTATCCGGGAGGATTGAAACAGCCGACCATGGCCGAGGTCATCGAGAAGAAGGGAGTGGGGGAGGTGGTGCGCCACGCCATCCACGGAATGCTCCCGAAGAACACCCTCCGCCCGAAGCGTATGAAGCGCCTTACGGTCATCGAGTAATCATATGGAAAAGACAAAGTCAAAAAACGAATATATCGAGGCAGTGGGTCGCCGCAAGACCGCAGTGGCGCGCGTGCGCCTCACCCCTTCGGCGAAGACCGAGGTATCGGTGAACGGGGAACACGCCTCCGGCTATTTCAAGACCGACACGCTTCGCACCGTCGCCGAAGAGGCCCTCAAAGCCTCAACGCTCGAGCAGAAATGGAGCGTCTCCGCCAAGATCACGGGTGGCGGCGCGAACGCGCAGGCCGAGGCGCTCCGTCACGGCATCGCCCGGGCGCTCGTCGCTTTCGACCACGCGGAACGCCCGAAACTGAAGAAGCTCGGCTATCTCAAGCGCGACCCGCGCAAGAAGGAGCGCAAGAAGTTCGGTTTGAAGAAAGCCCGCAAGGCCCCAACATGGTCAAAACGGTAGCTTTGACCATGTTGGGGAAGGGGTCGGGAAACGGGAGTTTCCCGTGGAGGAAAAAATTAGAAACCGTGGGTTTCTAAAAGGGTCGAAGACCCGCGACTAGGTCAAAACGGTAGTTTTGAATATGGCGAGGGAGGGGGTCGTGGAATGAAAAAAGAGAACGACAAAGAGAAAAATATTGACGTCCCGGCGGACTCGTCCGATAATGACGACGTTTCGTTCGAAATGGAGGACGACGCGGCGCGACCCGAGGAGAAATTGAAGGCCCTTCGGGAAAAGTTCAAGGTCTGCGACAAGGAGAAACGCGAATATCTCGCCGGCTGGCAGCGGGCCAAGGCCGACTTCATCAACTTCAAGAAAGAAACCGAGGCGGGGAAGCGCGAATGGCAGAAGCACGCGAACGAGCGCATGATTGGCGAGCTTCTCCCGGTACTCGACAGCTTCCGCGAGGCCTCCCGCAACAGGGAAGCGTGGGAAAGGGTCGACAAGAACTGGCGCACGGGGGTGGAATACATCCACGGCCAGCTCATGGAGGTCCTCGCCCGCCACGGCGTCGCCGTATTCGGAAAAGAAGGGGAGGACTTCTCGCCCGAACGCCACGTGGCCGCGGAAGCCGTCGAAACGGCCGAGACCGCGCAGGACGGGAAAATCGCGGAAGTGGTCCAGGAAGGCGTCTCGGCGGGCGGCAAAGTGCTCCGCCCGGCGCGCGTCAAAATATTCAAAAGCAAATAAATCGTCATCACATCATGGCAAAAATCATCGGTATCGATCTCGGCACCACGAACTCGGCCGTCGCCATCATCGAAGGCGGCGAGCCGCGCATCGTGGAGAATCTCGAGGGCGCCCGCATCACGCCTTCCATCGTGGCCCAGGCGCGAAACGGCGAGCGCCTCGTCGGGCTTCTCGGGAAGCGCCAGGCAGTAACGAACCCCGAGCACACCATTTATGGCATCAAGCGCCTCATGGGCCACCGCCACGACGATGAGGAAGTGGAGCGCGACCGCAAAGCGGTGCCGTTCAAGATAGAGAAAAGCGAGGACGGCGGGGTCAAGGTGAAGATGGGCGAGAAGCTCTACCGACCCGAGGAGATTTCCGCCATGATACTCCAGAAACTGAAGGCGGACACCGAAGCCAAGCTCGGCGAGAAGGTCACCGAGGCGGTCATCACCGTGCCCGCGTATTTCAATGACGCCCAGCGCAAGGCCACCAAGGACGCGGGCCAGATCGCAGGCCTCGACGTGAAGCGCATCATCAACGAGCCGACGGCCGCGGCGCTCGCTTACGGCTTCAATAAAAAGAAGAGCGAAAAGATCGTGGTCTACGATTTCGGCGGCGGCACCATCGACGTCTCGGTGCTCGAAGTGGGGGACGACGTCATCGAAGTG
>JAUYLU010000004.1 GCA_030699625.1 bacterium | reverse complement strand
TGAGAAAGTCCAGCAAACAGAGCGATACAGGGTCGTATCTTGAGGGCATCCTCGCCATCACCGGGAAGGGCCTCGGCTACGTACGGGTGAAAGACCAGGAAGAAAACGTGGAAATCGACCCCAAATTCCTGAACACCGGCCTTCACGGCGACACCGTGAAAGTGCTCGTCCACCCGAGGCGCGAAGGAAAACAGCTTTCCGGCGAAATAACGGAGGTGCTTTCGCGCGCCAAGGCCGGCTTTGCGGGCACCATCGAGGAGGAAAAGGGGCTTTATTTCCTCGTGCCGTCCGACACGCGCATGTACACCGACATCCTCATTCCGAAAGAGAACCTCGGCGGCGCGAAGCCCGGCCAGAAGGTCTTCGCTGTCATCGCCGACTGGAAGGACCCACAGAAAGCCCCGATCGGGAACGTAACGGAAGTGCTCGGGAAACCGGGCGAGCATAACGCCGAGATGAAAGCCATCGCCCTCGAAAAAGGCTTCCGGGCCGAGTTTCCGCGCGCGGTTGAAAAGGAGGCCGAGGCGCTCAAAAAGCACGGCATCACCGAAGCGGAGATTGCAAAGCGGCGCGATTTCAGAGGCACTGCCACGTTCACCATCGATCCGTCCGATGCCAAGGACTTCGACGACGCGCTCTCGTTCAAGGCGCTTCCGGACGGCACCTATGAGATAGGCATCCATATCGCCGACGTCTCGCACTACGTGCTCCCCGGCACCGCGCTCGACAAGGAGGCCATCAAGCGCTCGACATCGGTGTACCTCGTCGACCGCACCATTCCCATGCTCCCGGAAGCGCTCTCGAACGATCTCTGCAGCTTGAACCCGAACGAGGACAAGCTCACCATGAGCGCCGTCTTCATCATGGACAAGGAAGCGGAAGTGCGCAGCTCATGGTTCGGAAAGACCGTCATCCATTCCGACAAGCGCTTCACGTACGAGGAAGCGCAGGAAATCCTCGACAAGAAGGGGGGAGTTTTTTATGAGGAGCTCGCTACGCTCAACACGCTCGCCAAAAAGCTCACGGCAGGGCGCTTCGAGGCGGGTGCCATCTCGCTCGACCAAGAGGAGGTGAAATTCGTCCTCGATGAAAGCGGCGTGCCGCTTCGGGTCTATAAAAAACTGCGGCAGGACACGAACCGCCTCATCGAGGAGTTCATGCTCCTTGCCAACAAAAAGGTGGCGGAGTTCGTGGCCACCTTGGAAAAAGAAATGGTCTTCGTCTACCGCGTCCACGACAACCCGGACTACGACCGCATGCGCGATTTCACGCTCTTTTTGAAGAGCCTCGGCTACAATCTCAAGATGAAAGACAATGTCGTCGAGCCGAAAGCGCTCAATGCGCTCGTAGCCTCGCTCGAAGGGAAACCCGGCAAAGACACCATCCAGACCGCCATCGTCCGCTCCATGGCGAAGGCCATCTACACCACGAAGAATATCGGCCACTACGGCCTCGCCTTCGAGCACTACACCCATTTCACCTCCCCCATCCGCCGCTATCCGGACACCATGGTACACCGGCTCCTCGACAAATACCTCGGCGGCGGCACGGTGAGCGAGGACGAATGGCACCTCTACGAAGCCGACTGCCTCTACGCCTCACAGCGCGAGAAGGAGGCGGCCGACGCCGAGCGCGCCTCCATCAAGTACAAGCAGGTTGAATATATGAGCGCGCGGGTGGGCCAGGTCTTTGACGGCATCATCTCCGGCGTCACCGAATGGGGCATTTACGTCGAGGAAAAGGAGACGAAATGCGAGGGCATGGTGAAACTCCGCGACATCGGGAACGATTTCTATAATTTCGACGAGAAGCGCTATCGCATCGTCGGCGAGCGCACCCAAAAAACATTCACGCTCGGCGACGCGGTCAGGTTCAAGGTGGTGGCTGCCGACATGGCGCGAAAGACCATCGACTACATCTTCGTTTAAAAGTCAGCGCGCGGGCTTTCTTGTTTGATTTATGGAACCATTCGCCCGCCTGCGCGGACACGAGGCAGGCGCGAATGGTTCCTAGGAGGAATCAACCCTTATTCCCTTATTCGTACGAATAAGGGAATAAGGGTTGCGATGGTCCGCGTGCAGTCTGCGAAAGTCTGCGTTTCTACTTCGCGTACGCGGCCGCTTCGTCGAATTTGACCGAGAGCATCCGCGAGAGCCCTTCGGCGCCCATGGTTATGCCGTAGAGGACGTTCGCCCGCGACATGGTCTCGCGGTTGTGGGTGATGAGGACGAGGTTCGAATATTTGGAAAGGCTCTCGAGCATGTCGGCGTACTTCTTCGAGTTCGCCTCGTCGAGGGCCGCATCCGTCTCGTCAAGGATAAGGAAGGGGGGCGGGTTCACCTGCGTCACGGCGAAGAGAAGCGAGATGGAAGTGAGCGCCCGCTCGCCGCCGCTAAGCACGGCGAGGTCTTTTATCTTCTTTTGAGGGAGCGACACCGTTATCTCTATCCCCTCTTCGTATTCCTTCTCTTCACCGAAGAGCGCCGCCTCTTCCTCGTCGTCTCCCGCCCCGTACCTGCGCTTCTCGCGCTTTACCACTGAAAGCGAGGCGG
Source organism: bacterium (assembly GCA_030699625.1). Classification (GTDB taxonomy): domain Bacteria; phylum Patescibacteriota; class Minisyncoccia; order Phycocordibacterales; family VMEP01; genus JAUYLU01. Next base: position 1,369 of record JAUYLU010000004.1, on the reverse strand, counting down.
TGCCGCCGCCGAAGAGCATTTTGAAAAACTTGGTAAACTCGTCATTTATCTTCTTCACCCCCTCCTTGAATTCGGAGCCTAGTTTTTCCTTGAGCTCGGCGATGAGCTCCTCGAGCGATGCTTTGCTCTTTTTGAGGTCGGAGAGCTCGCCCTCGAGGAAACGGTCCCTCGCGGTGATGTCCTCGAACTCCTTCATGGTCTCGCCCGAGGCGCCCACGCCGATGTCTTCGAGGCGTATCTTGAGGCGCTCTATCGATTTGCGCCGCGCGTCCTGTTTTTCCCGCGCCTCTGCTTCATGCACCGGAGCGAAATTTTTGATTCCCTCGCCGACGAGCACCACCGCTTCGGCACGTTCGCGCGCAAACTCCCCTTCTTCGCTCCGGAGCTTCTCTTCTTTCATGGAAAGCACGCCGACCCGGGAAGCAAGGTCGCTCCGTGCGGCCGAGAGCTCGAAATAGGAGCGCTCTTTGTCGCGAAGCGTTTCCTTCGTCTTCTCGAGATTTTGCTTCAGTTTTTCGAGCGTCCGCGCGAGTGACGTTTCTTCTTCAGTGACAGACGCGAGCGCTTTCGCGGCCGCTTCCTTTTCTTTTTTGTATTCAGCGAGCTTGTCCTCGAGCGTGGCGCGCGCCGGCGTTTCCCGCGCTTCCTTCTTCTTCTTCACGAACGAGGAAAGCTTCTCCTTGATGACGAGGACGATGTTCCGAAGCGACGAGAGGTCGCTTTTCCTGATGGCCTCGTCGGCAAGCGTTTCCACCTCGTCCACAAGCGCCTCCACTTCCTGAAGCGGCACGGCGCCGTGGAATGCTTCTGCGGGAAGGAGGGCGCGGTCGCGGAGACGCTCTTCTTCAAGCTCGATGATGCCCTCGAGGCGGCCAAGCCTCCTCGAGAGCTCGTCTTTCCGGTTCCGGAGCTCGCCGAGCCTCGCTTCGAGCTTCGACCGCTCCTCGTTCGAAGCCTCGTTCTCGGGGTTCAGGGTAAGCTCGCGCTTCAGGGCGGCAAGCTCATGGTCGAGCTTCTTGAGCTCTTCGCGCGCCGCTTGCTCGCCCTCAAGTTTCGCCGCTTCCGTGTCGAGGTAAAACCGCTCCCTGCCGAGATATTCGCCATAGAGCGAAGAAAGCTCCTCCTGCATTTCCTTCGCCTTTTCAATCTTCTCGACCTGCTTTTTCAGATAGGTAATGTGGGGTGCAAGCTCGCGACGGAGGGCCTCGGCCTCCTTCACGTTCGCCGTGGTCTTTTCGAGCTTCCGCTCGCTCTCGAATATCTTGTACTGATAGACGCGAAGGCCGAGGGCGTCCTCAATCATCTCCTTCCGCTCCCTCCCGGAGGCGTTCAAAATCTTGTCCGCCTCGCCCTGCGAGATGATGTGGTG
>JAUYLU010000003.1 GCA_030699625.1 bacterium | reverse complement strand
CCCGATTACGATCATCCTGTCGCTGGCGCTGCTGCCTCCGCTCAAGGGTGGGGTCATGATGGTCGGGCCAAGGACGCTTCGGAGGCTTGTCGGGCGCAAGGGCATCGAGTTCGTGTTCCCCGACGAGGATGTCTCGCGGCGGATAGCCAAGAGGTTCTTCAGCGGGCGGAAGGTGACGTTCAGGTCGGCCGCGTTGCGCTGGGACGGCATCCGGGCGTTCCAAAAGCTTCCGCCTGACGAAGACGTTGTCGTCTCCTTTTCCGAGATGGCTCGGAAGTTCCTGCGTCGGACCGAAAACCTCGCCGGAAGAAGTTCGGACTGGGCGCGTCAGATAGGCCTTATCGCAGTCATGAAAGACGGGCAGCGATTCGCCGTGTTCAACGAGCACATGCCGCCCCGCACTCAGTACGTGAATGGCGACCCGCGGAGCAATTTCGAGCCGGGCGAGATGATCGAATGTTCGACCGCGCTTCATTGCGAGCGGGCGCTCATCGCCGAGGCGGCTTCCCGTAAGGGCATGTCGCTTCGCGGGGCGAAGGTATATGTCACTACGTTTCCCTGCGTCGGATGCGCGCAACAGCTCGCGAAGGCGCGCATCGCGAGCGTCTATTTCAAAGAGGGATATGCCAACCTGAATGGCCGGCAGATTCTCCGCGATGAAGGCGTACGGGTTATTCGAGTAGCGTTTCCTCCGAAATAAAAAAGGCACCTTTGCAGGTGCCTTTTCTTTTTGCTTATTCCGGCTTTTGATAGCCGATGTAGGCAAGTAGTGGCTCGGTACCCTCTTCCCTTGAAACGCCCATGATGAGATTCGCGTGCAGGTGTACGACGCTGGCACCGGTGTAATCCGTATCGCCGAAGCGCATCAGGAAGGCGGCAGCGGGCATGTTTTCCATCTTTGTCACTTCGCGTATGACGAATTGCAGGTTAGCCCATGCCTCTTCTGGCAACTGCCACGGCTCGAGTACATGGGTTTTAGGGACGAAAAGAAACTGCTTTACCGCCCCCTTGTACTTCCTGACGCTTGGCGTTGCCACCCACCATTTCGTTCCCAGCAAAATCTGGTTGGGATGATAGGTCGGCGGTTTGTCTTGGCAAAAATCGACGCAGAATGGGCATACCTTGTCCCTTTCGATGCGCTCGAGCATTTCCAGGTATTCAGGACTGCCAACGGCATGTGCCGTATTTACCTGCATAAAGAACTCCCTGTAAGTTTCGCTTCTCAAAAGCTACAGGAGCGTTCTCTTTTTGTCAAAAAGAAAACCGCCTTGCGGGCGGCTGCCGATCAGGTCGGCGTAGGAATCGCCATCCATGGGTGCGGATGGTAGTCCGAGAGGGTAAAGTGCTTTGTCCGGAAATCGGAAAAGCGACTGACTGACTCGTTGATGGTGACCGTGGGGAACGGCCGGGGTTCGCGCGCGATGAGCTCCTCCACTTTTTCGTGCTGGCTCTTGTAGATGTGCACGTCCGAGAGCGTGTACGTATACTCTGTGAACGTGTAACCCGTGAGCGTCGCGAGCATGAGCCCGAAGGCGGCGTACTGGATGAGGTTGAACTGCACCCCGACCGGCAAATCCCCACTGCGCTGGTAGTGATGGATGCCGAGAGAACCCTTGAATTCCGGGTCTCTCTCTTTTTCTTCAGGAGTGGCAGGATATCCGAAGATATGAAGGTCTCCATGACATGGTGCCACCACCACCTGGCGGGTCCCGGGTTTCCCGATAATGCCGGGCGGGTACCAAGGAGTGATTCGGTTGGTGCGCACATGGGGCGCGCGTTTAAAAAGCTCGATTGAAGCTTCTACCTGATTGAAGGTAGTTCCGTCTGGACACGGGAATCGCGTCAGGATGGGCCCGTACGAGGCGCTCCCCAAGTCTCCGGGCGGTAGCCCGAAATCGGCGCATTTCTCCGGCGTCACCCAGCGTTTCCAGAACACTTCCGGACAGCCGTACTTCATGAGGCCTTCGAGAGTATGCTCGCCGTTGAAAAAGCCGAGCTCTTCCCCAATTGGTCCCGTGAAGCGCGAGCCTGAAAGGTCCCGTTGAGTGAGTACAGTGAAACCGTTCTCCATCATGAAGCGCCACTGCCATCCTTGCACCATTCGTGATTCTTCTCCCTGCACGGGCAGGACTTTTCGTCCACGTTTCAGGATGTGCTCGAGAAGCTCCGGATACTGGTAGTCTGGCTTGCGTTTTTCCGGCGGCAGATAGTTGATTGCGGGCTGCATTAAGCCTCCTTGTTGAGAATGAACTTTAGATAGACGCTACGCTTTCGGATACGCCCTGTCAAATGCTATATAAGCAGACCATGTGGTAGTCTGCCTATATTAGCTCCTCGGCTCGGAGATACGAGCTCTCGTATCTCGCTCGCCCTACGTCGCTAATAACTTAAGTATGTTGAAGATCCGCTTCAAACGCCTCCATCAAGACGCCAAAATGCCGTCGTACGCCCACCCCGGCGACGCGGGGCTCGACCTCCGCTCGCTTGAGGATTATGAACTTAAACCCGGAGAACGGTACATTTTTTATGTAGGATTTGCCCTCGAATTTCCCGAGGGATACGCTGCGATTGTGAAAGACAAGGGCAGCTTGCCGAAAAATGCGGGGGTACATGTTATGGGAGGGGTCTATGATGCCGGGTATCGCGGAGAATATAATGTACAACTCATCAATTTAGGCAATGTTCCGTTCAAAATTGAAAAGGGGCAAAAAATCGCTCAGCTGGTGATATTCCTAGTAGCGATTGCCACTTTCGAGGAGACGGACAATTTAAGCGAAACCTCGCGAGGGACGGGAGGGTTCGGCAGCACCGGGACCCACTAATTTGATAGGAGTTAGGTTTTAGGAATAAGGGGTTAGAATACTCAAATGGTCAAAAACGATATACGAGAAGCTCTCAAGAAGGCGGCGCCTGAGGGCGCGTGGGGGCTTTCCATCTCGACCGACGAGAAAAAAGGGCATCTTTCTTCGAATGCCGCGCTTCTCTCCGCCAAAGCGTGGGGCATCGGCCCGAAAGAAGCGGCCGAAAAAATAAAAGGGGAAATCGAAGGCAAAGTGGAGGGCATCGAGCGCATCGAGGTCGCGGGACCCGGCTTCCTCAATTTTTATCTCACCCATGAAGCGATGGCGGAAGCGCTCCATGATTTCGAGAAAAAACTCACGAAAGGTTTCGATTCCCGCAAGGGTGAGAAAGCGAACATCGAGTTCATTTCAGCGAACCCGACCGGCGAGCTTCATATCGGCCACGGCCGCGGCGCGTTCTACGGCGACGCGCTCGCGAATGTGCTCGAATTCTGCGGCGGGAAAGTGACGCGCGAATATTACGTGAACATTTCTCGTAAAAGCAGCCAGATAAAAGAGCTTGGAAAGACCGCGCTCGGCAAAGGTGAACAGTACAAAACCCCCGAACTTGAAGCTCTTATAAAGTCAATGGATCTTTCGGGCCTTGATGAGATTGAGGCTGGTTATCTGCTCGCGGAAAAAATTCAGGAGCGTAATCGTGAATTTATAGAAGAAAAACTAAAAATTTCTTTTGATGAGTGGTTCGTAGAGGAAGAAAAGCTTCATGCCTCGCTCGTAAACGAGCGAACCCTCGCCGCGCTTAAAATGAAAGGCCTTACGTATGAGAAAGACGGTGCGGTGTGGCTCAAAACTTCGGAATATGGAGATGATGAGGACCGTGTTGTGGTGCGTTCCGATGGTACGCTTGGCTATTTTCTACCAGATATCGCCTATCATATTGATAAATTTTCGCGTGGCTATGACATGGTAATTGATGTATTGGGGGCTGATCATCAGGGTCATGTAAGGCGTATGCAAGCAGTAAGAAAAATGTTTGGGTGGAAAGGGGAACTTAAGGTGTTTATCTCCCAGCTCGTGACGCTGAAACACGGCGAGGACCTGACAAAGATGTCGAAGCGGGCGGGGAACGTGGTCTATCTTAGGGACCTCGTCGAAGAGTTCGGGCTCGACGTGGTGCGCTGGTTCTACGGCGAAAAGTCCTTGAACACCCACATGGAGTTCGACGCGCGCCTCGCCAAGGAGCATTCGGAGAAAAACCCGGTTTTCTACGTCCAGTACGCCCACGCCCGCATCGCTTCCATCATTGCAAAAGCAAAAGGGCTTCCGAACGACGGCACGACGCTCCTCGATGTCATGCGCGAGCCCTCCGCCCGTCAGCTTTCGCTTGAGCTTCTCAAGTTCGAGGAAGTGCTTGAGGCGGCCGCGGATGATTTCCATGTGCACCGGCTTACGTCGTACGCCTCCGCCCTCGCCTCCGCCTTTTCCGGCTTTTACCGGGATGTGCGGATCGTGGGCGACGGCTCGTACAACGGGGGAGGCTATGCGCTTCTCCTCATGACGAAGGCGGCGCTTTCGAAATCCCTCGGGCTTCTCGGCATTTCCGCACCTGAAAAAATGTAAGTTTTTCTCCGCGTCTCGTCCCAGCGCCCGTGAAGGGTATGCCACTGTCTTCACCCGCCAAAATTTACCTTTAAAACAAAGGATATTTTTATAAAAAGCACTGTGTTAGAATCAGGGCTATATCGCTTAAAGTGAAAATTTAGGCGGGTAAATATAATGGTCCTGTTAGAAATGAACCTTTGTTGCTTAAAGGTTCACGGGAATGCATGGCAATATGAAAATCATTGAGTATTTAGGAGCTAAAATAAAAATAGTAGGGAGTCGCCCAGTCGCAATAAGGACGAGCATTCCCTATTTCTAACAGGATGGAGCGCGAAAAGGAAATACTCGCTTTTTGGAAAGAAAAGGGCATTTTCGAGAAAACGCTCTCTTCGCGGGCGAAAGGGAAGCCCTTCGTGTTCTACGACGGGCCGCCGTTCGCCACGGGACTCCCGCACTACGGACATATTCTCGCGGGGACCGTGAAGGATGCCATCCCGCGCTATCAGACGATGAGGGGGCGCCACGTGCGCCGCAAATGGGGCTGGGACTGCCACGG
>JAUYLU010000002.1 GCA_030699625.1 bacterium | reverse complement strand
AAATTTTGGGACGACAACGCCGGGAACCGGAAAGAAATACTGAAGAACGGCGAGGTACAGGAGCTTTCCTATGCGCCTTTTCCCCACAACCGCGAGTGGGAACTCGATTACCACCGTCCCTACGTCGACGACATGCGCTACCCGTGCGCCTGCGGCGGGGAGATGCGGCGCATCGAGGATGTCTTCGACTGCTGGTACGAGTCGGGCTCGATGCCCTACGGGCAGTTCCACTACCCGTTCGAGGATGCGAAGCTTTTCAAGCAGAATTTCCCGGCCGATTTCATCGCCGAAGGGCTCGACCAGACGCGCGGCTGGTTCTACAGCCTCACGGTGCTCGGCGTGGCGCTTTTCGGCGAAATTCCCTTCAAGCATGTCATCGTGAACGGCATCATTCTCGCGGAAGACGGCCAGAAGATGTCGAAAAAGCTCAAAAACTATCCCGACCCGATGGAGCTTGTCGACAAATACGGGGCCGACGCGCTCCGCTATTATCTCCTCTCCTCTCCGGTGGTGCGCGGCGAAGACATAAATTTTTCCGAGAAAGCGGTTGCCGAGGTGTCGCGCAAGGTCATCGGCCGCCTCATGAACGTGCACTCATTTTACGAGACGTACCAAAGCGAGCTTGCCAGCGCGGAGAGCTGGAAGAAGACGAAAAACCCGCTCGACATATGGATACTTTCGCGTCTCGCGGAGCTCCGAAACGGGATGACCGAAGGGATGGAGCGCTATGAGCTCGATGCCGCTTCGCGCGGCATCGACAAGTTCGTCGACGACCTCTCCACATGGTACCTGCGTCGCTCCCGTGAGCGCTTCAAAGGCGATGATGTAAAGGACAGGGAATGGGCGCTTGCCACGACGCACCGCGTGCTCTTCGATCTCTCGAAGCTCCTTGCGCCCTTCATGCCGTTTATCGCCGAAGATTTGTATCAGAAGGTAAAAGGGATAAAAGACAAGGAAAGCGTTCATTTGGAATCATGGCCAGAGGAGATAAGGGTGGATAAGGATTTAATTGACGACATGGAAGAGGCGAGAAGAATAGTTTCATCAGGACTTGAGGCAAGGGCTAAGAATAATATTAAAGTTAGACAGCCATTACTTGGTATTGAGGTTTCCACTGTGCGATTGAGCGATAAGAAAAGTATACTTTCGTTGATTAAGGATGAGCTTAATGTTAAAGAAATAACTACTAAGTTAATTAAAGAAGAAGGATCCGGTAGTTTTCGACTTAATCTAGAAATTACCCCAGAACTCAAGAAAGAAGGACAGCTTCGCGACCTCACACGCACCATTCAGGAGCTTCGCAAAGAAAAAAAGCTCACGCCGCGTGACCGCATTACGCTTGTCATTGACGGGAACGAGGAAGGAAAAGATTTCGTGCGCGAATTCGAGGCACAATTGAAGAAGGCCGTGCTTGCCGACGCGCTCAAATTCGAAGCGGGAGAAGGCGAGGAGGTCGAAATCGGCGATTTGAAGCTCATTATCGCCATAGAAAAATGAGCTCGCTGTGTATTTGGGGGACAAGCATAACGTGGGGAGCGTTCGATACGGAAAAAGGAGGATGGGTCAACCGCTTGCGCCTTCACTTTGATATCAACGATATCTATCTCGATGTCTATAACTTAGGCATTACGGGGGAAACAAGCGCTGGAATTTTGGAGCGCTTTGAAACAGAGGCGAAGGCCCGTGAACCAGAAATAATTGTCTTCGACGTCGGCATCAATGATGCCGCATACATTCAGGCAGAAAATCGCCATCAAATAGAGAAAGAGCAATTTGAAAGCAATCTAAAACTTCTTGTCAAAAAAGCGAAAAAATTCACGGGGAATATTTTTCTCATCGTGCCCAAGGGAGTCGATGAGTCAAAGACAAACCCAATCCCGTGGCATCCCGAACTTTCGTATTTGAACAAAGACATCGCGCAGTATGCGGATGTCGTTAGGAAGGTCAGCAAAGAAGCTGGAGCTACGTGCGTCGAAATAGGGGAACTGAAGGCCGATGACCTGTATGACGGCCTTCACCCTAACGCTCGAGGTCACGAAAAAATATTCCAAGAAATAAAAAAATTTCTGGAAAAAGAAAAAATTCTCCCTTCTCCTAACTCCTAACTGCTAACTCCTGACCCATGTCCTACCACCTCTACCAGACCGAAGGCATCGTGCTCTCGGGCGCGAACGTCGGCGAATCGAACCGCTATTACCACGTGCTCACCAAAGAGCTCGGGCTCGTGGTCGCCTCCGCCCAGGGGGTGCGCGAGCTCAAGTCGAAGCTCCGTCCGCACCTTTCCGATTTTTCGTACGTCTCGCTCGGTCTCGTCCGCGGCAGGGATTTTTGGCGCATCACGAACGCTGAGCGGGAGAAAAAATTCGAACATATCTTTGCGGATAAAGGAAAGCTTTCTCTCGTCGCCACTATCGCCCAGTTCTTGAAGCGATTCCTCCATGGCGAGGAGAAAAATGTGAGGCTTTTTTCTACCGTCGAGGAGGGGCTCTCTTTCCTCGAAAAGGAAAAGCTCGACGACGAAGCGAGACGGCACCTCGAACTGATCCTCATGGCCCGCATGTTAAACGCGCTCGGCTATCTGGGGAACGACAAAAAGATAGGGAACATGCTCGAGGCGCCGCTCTCGCATGCGCTCCTCCGCGATACGAAAAGCGCCCGCGGCGCCCTCCTTCGCGACGTGAACCGCGCCCTTCATTCGAGCCATCTGTGAATTAGTTTTTGGTTGGCAGTGAGTAGGTGGCAGTCCTTATTCTCTAATTCGTGCGAATTAGAGAATAGATTTATAAAGCCGCATATCGTTTCGCCCAAAAGCCCTAATGTTATACTTTCCTCTATGAACGGAGAACGGGAAAAAGGCGCCGTTGAGAAGCTCTCGGAGGCGCTCTACAGGAACGACGGCATGGTGAAGCGCCATCGCGAGGGCACGCTTCATAGGAGCGATTACGAGGCCAAGGAGGGATGGGAAACGCCCGCCGCGTCGCCGCGCGAGCGTGAGAACGACGGAAGCTCCTTTTTCAGGAAGTTTTTTCTCGGTTCCATCGCCTTCTTCGTCATTTCGGTCGCCTTCGCGCTTTTCATGTTCTACGGCGGCGGGAACGTCGTCTCGAACGAGAAGATCGGCCTCTCCATCCTCGGCCCCGCCTTCACCGAGGGCGGCAACCCGTTCGAACTCCAGTTCGACGTGAAGAACGGGAACCGCGAACAGATCGAGTACGCCGACCTTATCATCGAGTATCCGAAGGGCGCGACGCTCGCCGGCGACCGTGACACGGTGCGGCAGCGCAAATTCCTCGGCGAGATCGGGGCGGGCAGGTCGGTGTCCGAGCGCGCCACCATCGTCCTCTTCGGCGAGGAGGGGAGCGAGCGTACGGTCAAGGCCACGCTCGAATACCGCGTCCAGGGCTCGAACGCTATTTTCGTGAAGGAAGCCTCGTACCTCGTGCAGGTGAAATCGAGCCCCCTCTTGCTCTCGGCCGAATCGCAGAAAGAGGCGAATTCGAACCAGCCGTTCGAGCTTTCCGTGGAAACGCTCGCGAACGCCGAGAAAGTAGTCGAAAATATCCTCCTCAAGGTCGAGTATCCTTCCGGCTTCGTTTTCTCGAGCGCTTCGCCTGCGCCCACCTACGGGAACAACGTCTGGCGGTTCGGCGACCTCGCCAAAGGCGCGCGAAAGAAAGTCTCCATCAAAGGCACGATCTCCGGCGAAGACGGGGAAGAGCGCTCGTTCCGCATTTACGCGGGGTCGGCGAGTGCGCGCGACCCGGGCGAGATCGGCGTCGTCTACAATTCGCTCCTCCAGACGGTGGCCATCAAGCGCCCGTTTCTCGAGACCGAGCTCCTTTTGAACGGCGAAGCGGCGCGCGAGTACGTGGTGGGGAGCGATGCGACGCTCGAGGGAAGCATCGAGTGGACGAACAACCTGCCAAACCGCGTGCAGGACGCCGAAATCTATGTGAAGTTCGTGGGCGACGTGCTCGACGAGAGCTCGGTGTCGGCGACGGGCGCATTCTACAATTCGGGCGACAACACGCTCTCCTGGAACAAGGACACCACCTTCTCGCTCGGCGAAGTCGAGGGAGGCGCGAACGGGACGTTCTCCTTCTCGTTCAAGCTCCTTCCGCTCTTCTCGGGGAACCGGCTCCTCTTCAGGAACCCCGAGCTTGCGCTCGAGGTCGGGGTGCGCGGCAGGCGTCTCTCCGAAGAGGGCGTGCCCGAAGACATCGCGGCCGTCGAGCGCAAGGTCATCCGGGTGAACTCGAGCGTCCAGCTTTCCTCGCGGGCGCTCTATCGGAGCGGCCCCTTCGCGAACACCGGGCCGCTCCCGCCGCGCGCCGACAAGGAAACGACCTATGCCGTCACCTGGACCGCGGTGAACTCCGCGAACGATCTCTCGAAAGCGGTCGTGCGCACCAAGCTCCCGAGCTACGTGCGGTTCATGTCCCGCACGTCGCCCGAGGGCGAAGACGTCGCCTACATTCAGGAGACGAGGGAAGTGGTATGGAATCTGGGGCGGCTCGAGCAGGGCACGGGCATCGAGAGCGCCTCGCGGCAGGTTTCGTTCCAAATAGGGCTCACCCCGTCCCTCTCGCAGGTGGGCACCTCGCCCTCGCTCACCGGCGAGATCGTCTTCGAGGGCGAGGACGCCTTCACCCGGGGCGGCATCGTCTTTTCTCGCTCCGCCCTCACCACGCGGCTTCTCGGCGACACCGGGACCACCGACGCTGATGGTATAGTTACGAAATAAAGGGCTTTGCCCTTTGATGCGCCATCGTTCGGACGCCATGAAAATGAATTTTCGCGGCGCTCCTCACTCGGCGCAATAATTACAGAAAATACTTTATGGATGAAAAAGAACGTTTACTGCAGGACCTCGTCTCGCTCGCCAAGCGTCGCGGCTTCATCTACCAAGGCTCCGAGATTTATGGAGGATTGGCGGGGATTTATGATTATGGCCCGCTTGGGGTCGAGCTCCGTCACAACATCAAGCAATATTTTTGGGACTCTTTCATTAGAGACCGTGAGGACGTATACGGCATGAGCGCGGCGATTCTCATGCCGGAACGGGTGTGGGAAGCATCGGGGCATACGGAAGGGTTGACCGACCCGCTCGTCGAATGCAAGCGCTGCAATGAACGCGTGCGGGCCGATCAGCAGGAAGCGATTGCCGACCACGAGAAAAAGCACAAGAAGGAAAAGGTGGAATGGACGGACCCACGAGTCTTTAATCTGTTGGTGGAAACCCACCTCGGCGCGTCCAAGAAATCGGCGTCGAAAGTGTATTTGCGAGGAGAAATCACGCAAGGAGTGCATGTTAATTTCAAAAACATCATTGATTCAATGCATCCCAAGCTCCCGTTCGGCATCGGGCAGATTGGCAAGGCGTTCAGAAATGAAATCACTCCGCGCGACTTCCTGTTCAGACAGCGCGAGTTTGAGCAGATGGAACTGCAGTATTACATTCGCCCCGAAGAAAAAGAGGGAAGGACGCAATTCGAGTATTGGAAAAAATTCTCATTGGACTGGTATTACGGACTTGGATTTAAAAAAGAAAGCTTGCGCCTTCGACAGCACGCCGAAGACGAGCGAGCGCACTATGCCAAAGACGCCTGGGATATCGAATACCATACGCCTTTCGCTGGTTGGAAGGAAGCCTGGGGGATCCACCATCGCGGGGACTGGGATTTGCGCCGCCACAGCGAGTTTTCGAAGGTCGACTTATCGTACCGCGATGAAACGACCGGAGAGAAATTTATTCCGTGGGACATTGAATGCTCGGGGGGCGTGGACCGTGCGGTATTGTTCGCGCTTCTCGAGGCGTATACGGAAGACAAACTTGGCGGCGAAAAGCGCGTTTACTTGAAGCTTTCCCCTAGAATCGCGCCCGTGAAAGCGGCGGTCTTTCCGCTCCTTCGCAACAAGGAAACACTCGTGAAGAAAGCAAGGGGCATCTACGAGAACCTTAAAAAAGAAATTCCGGGCGTCATGTGGGACGACAACGGGAACATCGGCAAGCGCTACCGGCGGCAGGACGAGATTGGCACGCCCTTCTGCATCACTATCGACTTCGACACGCTCGAAGACGACACCGTCACGGTGCGCGACCGCGACACGGGCGCCCAGACGCGGGTAAAGACCGGCGAACTGGCCTCCTACCTCTCGGAGCACATGGTATGAGCAAGATGCGCGACAATTCGCTTGCCCTGTCTGCCTTGAAAGACGGCTTTATCGCCTCCGTGCTTCTCGTGCTTCTCGCCATTTTCGTCCTCTGGTGGGGCACGATGGGCGTCGGTTACGTCGCCGAAGAGGCGCCTCGGGCAGGAGAGAACGAAGACAATGAGGCTTCGGTGTTCCGTAGCGCAGGCGATGCCCTGCCGCGATAAGCTCTTCTTCCTTGCGGTTCCGCGGGGCTCGGGCTAGAATCCTCGTATGGATCCTGTTAGAGGCCGCGGTCGCGACCACTATCAGGGCTTTGTGGCAAAAAGGTCGAATGAAAATTTCAAATAATCTCAAGGGCTTGCGGGCGACCGCGGCCTGCCTCTAACAGGATGGACAGGGACGTCTCCTCCATTTCGATAAGCACGGGCACCATCGTGCGTTTTTTTGTGGTCGCCCTCTTTTTCGTCGCGCTCTATCTCGTGCGCGAAGTGGCGCTCGTGGTGCTCGCCTCGATCATCATCGCCTCGGCCCTCGGGCCTTTCACCACGAAGCTCCTCCGCTACAACATTCCCCGGGTGGTCTCGGTGCTTTTGCTGTTCCTCCTCCTTTTCGTCGGTTTTTTCGTCCTCTTCTATTTCTTCCTGCCGCCGCTCCTCACGGATGCCCTCAACTTCATCGAGCTCATGCCGGAATACCTCGGCTCCGTCGAGGGGCTCGACGCGACGCTCTATAACATCTTCGGCGCCCAAAGCCTCCTCACCGAGCTTTCGGAGCGGTTCTCCTCGGGCGACGCCATCACCGACCTCAAGGAGACCGTCTTCAGCCTTACCGGCGGGGCCATCCAGACGCTTAATTTCGTTTTCGGCGGCATCACCGGTTTCATCCTTATCGTCGTCATCTCGTTCTATCTTTCGGTGCAGGAGCGCGGCGTGGAAAACTTTCTCCGCATCGTGACGCCCCTCCAGCACGAGAAGTACGTGCTCGACCTCTGGCGGCGCTCGCAGGAGAAGATCGGCCTCTGGCTCCAGGGGCAGGTCCTTCTCGGGCTTCTTATCGGCGTTCTCGTCTATCTCGGCCTCACCGTGCTCGGCGTGCCGTACGCCTTCCTCCTCGCGGTCATCGCCGCCCTCTTCGAGCTCATACCGGTGTTCGGGCCGGTCATGGCGGCGGTGCCCGCCGTCATCCTCGGCTTCGCCGAGGGAGGAGCGACGCTCGGCCTCATGGTCATCGGCTTTTACGTCATCATCCAGCAGTTCGAGAACCACCTCATCTATCCGCTCGTGGTGCGCAAGGTGACCGGCGTGCCGCCGCTCCTCGTCATCGTTTCGCTCATCGTGGGAGCGAAGCTCGCGGGCTTTCTCGGCATCGTGCTTGCAGTGCCCATTGCGTCAGTGCTCGTCGAGTTCGCCTCGGACATCGAGAAGAGAAAGAGCATGACGTCAACCGGAGGAGCGCATTCCTAATCCTGACGCGCATCAGAAGCGACCAATGGCGGAGAAATTCTACCTTACCACTTCCATCATCTACACCAATGCGGCGCCGCACCTCGGCTTCGCCTATGAGCTTTTGCTTTCCGACATCATCGCGCGCTATCGCCGCGAGCGGGGAGACGAAGTGTTTTTTTTGACTGGCACCGACGAGCACGGCGCGAAGATTGCCCGCGCCGCGAAGGATAAAGGCATGGAGGCACAGGCCTTTGTCGACGAGAATGCCGCGAAAGTGAAGGCGCTCGCGAAGGCGCTCGACATCTCGAACGACGATTTCATCCGCACGTCGGACCGGGAGCGCCATTGGCCGGGAGCGGTTAAGCTCTGGGAAGCGATCGAAAAGAAAGGAGACCTTGAGAAGCGGAAATACAAAGGGCTCTACTGCGTGGGGCACGAGGCCTTCCATCCGGGAAGCGCGCTTCTAAACGGCGAATGTCCCGACTACCCGGGCCGAAAGCTCGAGCTTGTCGAGGAAGAGAATTGGTTTTTCAAGCTCTCCAAATACGCGCCCCAGATAAAGAAATTTATAGAGAACGGCGAATTGCACATCATCCCCGAAAGCCGGAAGCCCGAAATGCTCGCCATTCTCGACGAGGGGCTCGAGGACGTGAGCTTCTCGCGTCCGACGGGCTCGGTCTCGTGGGGCATCCCGGTGCCAGGAGATCCGTCGCAGACCATGTATGTGTGGTGCGACGCGCTCTCGAACTACATCACCGCCGCTGGCTATGGCACTGACGAGGCGAAGTTCAGAAAATGGTGGCCCGCCGACCTCCACGTGATAGGGAAGGACATCCTCCGCTTCCACTCGCTCATCTGGCCCGGCATGCTCCTCTCGGCGGGGCTCGAGCTTCCCAAAAGGATTTTCGTGCACGGCTTCATTACCGTCGAAGGAAAAAAAATGAGCAAGAGCGTGGGGAACGTCATCGACCCCATGGCGCTCATCGGGAAGTACGGCCGCGAGGCGTTCCGGTACTATTTCGCCCGCGAGATTTCGCCCTTCGAAGACGGCGACTTCAGCGAAAAGAAATTCATCGAGGCATACAATGCCAATTTGGCGAATGGATTAGGAAATTTGACTGCGCGTATTACGAAACTCGCTGAGGAATATTTGCCGGGCCCTATTAAGGAACCGAATGTTAGCGGCACTTTCCCAGGAGAATATGCTAAATATTTTGATGATTTTGAAATTAATCGTTATATAGATTGTATCTGGGAGGAAATTCAAATTCTTGATAAACAAATTAATGAAACAGAGCCTTTTAAGGTTATAAAATCAAATTCTGAAAAAGGCGAAAGTCTTATCCGGGCACAAGCTGAAAGCCTTTATTTAATTGCCCACTACCTAATTCCAATTCTGCCTGAAACAAGTGGACTTATTAAAAAGGCGATTCTTTCAAACAAAAAACCAGAAACGTTGTTTCCTCGGATAGAAAAATGACCTTCGACTACTTCGACATCCACTCCCACATCCACGACAAGGAGTTTGATGGGGACCGAGATGCCGTGCTTGCCCGCATGCGCGAGGCCAAAACGGGCACCATCACGGTCGGCACGCACCTTGAGAGCTCGAAAAAGGCCGTCGCCCTCGCCGAAAAAGAGAAAGACGTGTGGGCGACCGTAGGTGTGCACCCGACCGACACGAGAGTGACGGCGCTTCCGCACGCGCTCGAAGCCCTTGCGCGCCATCCGCGCGCGGTCGCCATCGGGGAATGCGGTCTCGACTACTACCGTGGCGGCACGTCCGAAGAAGAGAAACTCCGCCAGCGCGCGCTTTTCGAGGCCCAGATAGAGCTCGCGCTCGCGCTTGATAAGCCCCTCATGGTGCACGCCCGCCCGACCAAAGGAACGATGGACGCCTACCACGACCTCATCGACATCCTCTATCGTTACAGCCGCGAGGCGGGGGAGAAGCTCCGCGGGAACGTTCACTTCTTCGCAGGCGACCTCGACGTGGCGAAGGATTTGCTCGAGCTCGGCTTCACCATGTCCTTTACCGGCGTCCTTACCTTTGCCTCGGATTACGACCGGGTAGTGCAGGAAATCCCGCTTGCTTCGCTCATGGCCGAGACTGATTCGCCCTATGCGACGCCCGCGCCGCACCGCGGGAAGCGGAATGAGCCCATGTACGTGAAGGAAGTGGCAGGGCGGATAGCCGCGCTCCGGAGTGAAGGAGAGAAGGCGGTAAAGCGCGCCCTCGTGGAGAACGCGCGGCGTCTTTTTATCCTCTTTGCCTTGCAGTAAAAGGCCGCGTTTGCTAGTATTTGCCCTATGGTTAAAAGCACAGCACCCGAAGAAGGCACGCTCCGCATCTATGAGGCGGGCTTCCTCCTTACCCCGTCGCTCCCCGAGGAAAAGGTCCCGGAGGAGACGGCGAAGCTCCGCGACATGATCGCGAAGGAAGGAGGCAACATCATTGCCGAGGAAGAGCCGAAGCTCCGCGAGCTCGCCTACTCCATGGACAAAACGGTCTCCCACAAGAGGGAGACGTTCACGAGCGCCTATTTCGGCTGGATCAAGTTCGAAATAGGGGCCGAGGCGGTCGCCTTTCTCAAAAAGGCCTTCGACGCGAACCCGTCAATCGTCCGCTTTCTCCTCATCTCGACGGTGCGCGAGAACACGCTCGCCTCGAAGCGCCCCATGGGCTCGCGCGGGGATGGCCGTCGCCGTACCGAGGCCAAGATGAGCGACGAAGAGATCGAGAAGACCATCGAGCAATTAGTAGCAGAGTAGGTTTCAAAATTTTTAATTTAAAATTTTAAATTTTTAACATGTATCTCAATAAAGCGCTCATCGTGGGGAATCTGACGAGGGACCCGGAGCTCAAGTCGCTCCCGTCGGGCTCGAAGGTCGCCACATTCTCTCTCGCCACGAACCGCGTCTGGAAGGACGCCTCGGGCACCAAACAGGAATCGGTCGACTTTCACAACATCGTGGTGTTCGGCAGGCAGGCCGAGACGTGCGCCCAATATTTGAAGAAAGGCCAGTCGGCGCTCGTCGAGGGAAGGATACAGACGAGGAGCTGGGAGGGGCAGGACGGCAAGAAAAACTACCGCACCGAGATCGTGGCCGACCGCGTCCAGTTCGGTTTCAAGAGCGGGGGAGGGGGCGGCGCGAGCGCTCCCGCAGCTGCGGAATCTTCCGCCGCGAAAGAGGATGTGATAGAGTATCCGAGCGAAGAAGCGAATCCCGAAGACATCCCGTTCTAAACGAATTGTGCCGCCTAAAAACTAAAAACTGTAAACTGTAAACTGAAAACTACCCGTCATGGCCAAACAGTGCTATTTTTCACAGAACAACATCAAGCATATCGACTATAAGGACACCGAGATCCTTAAGAAATTTTTAAATCCGCACGCACGGCTCTTGAGCCGCCGCCGCACGGGAGTGTCGTCGCTCAACCAACGGAAACTTTCCCTCGCGGTGAAGCGCGCCCGCTATTTGGGATTGCTTCCCTACGTATCGAGATAAAAAACCGCCCCGCATGTGGCGGTTTTGATTAAATAAGATAAGCGGGCTACCATGTAACCACAAGGAGTCCTTTCCAAGGAGGTGCATATGTCTCCAGCCATGAATTTCGCCCTGCTTGCGGCCTCTCTGGCGCTTTTCATAGCGCTTGTAGTGTGGGTGAACGAACGCTCTCAAAATGAGCGCGAGAAGAAGGCGGCGTTCTGGTGGGTTGGCGTCATAACGATTATCGGCATCGGCGGGGCGTTTTTTCAATGGCTGTTTTCTCTCGTCAGTTCGCTTCTTGCCATCGCCGTCGGGCCGGGAACGATGTATTCGATAGTCGGCGCCGCAGTTACCGTCGTCCTGGCGTTGCATTGCCGCCTTTTCTATCCGATATCCCGCTGATTTGAAAGCCGAAGCACCCGCTTCGGCTTTACCTTTTCTCCACCCGTTCGACATATGCTCCTGTCTCGGTATTGACCCGGATGAGGTCGCCGGCGTTTACGAAGAGGGGAGCGGTGATAGTGGCACCGGTCTCGAGCGTGACCACCTTGCCGCCGCCCGAGGCGGTATCGCCCTTGATGGAGGGCGGCGCCTCCCTCACAAGAAGTTCGACTTTGACGGGGAGCTTCACGCCGATGATCTTTTCCTCCTCGTCCTCGCCTGCCTGCGCCGCATTCGACGCGGCAGGCAGGCCGAAGGTAAGCACGGAGACGAGCATGTTTTCCTTGAGGAATTTCGCCGGCTCGCCGACGAGCGTGGCGTCGAGCGTAAAGCGCTTGCGCGGGTCGTTTTCTTCGCAAAACCAATATTCGCCCCTGTTCGAATAGAGGAACTTGATGGCGCGCGAGCCGATGTCCGCCTCGTCGACCCGCTCGGAGGCCCTGAAGGTGGCGGGCACGAGGCGGCCGTTCAAAAGATTCTTGAGCTTGGTCTGGTTCTGGGGCTTCCGCTGCTGGGTGCGCGCCACGTGGGATTCGAGCACCTCATAGGGCTCTCCCTCGTAGACGATGTGCTTTCCGGGCTTGATTTCGTTATATTCGAGCATAGTGGGAGAAATATAACATATGTGTTAAATTTCCGAACGCCGCTCACTATATGGTATTTCCCATATATTTCGAGCATGAGACGCTTATTCTAAAATATTTTTCCAAAATGTCTACCTTTACAAAGAAAATGGATTCTATACCATGATGCTTCGGAGATCGGTTTAGGGAATTCACAGATAGCCGATGTAAGGGGGAATGTCCGTCACAGAGAAAGGAGGAATACTATGGACAATCCCAAGCTCATTCGCATACTTTCGCTCCTCTACCAAGGGGAGAAGGCGGTGAAAGAGACACTGGCTGGTGTGGCCGAGGGCTCTATCCAGCCCGCCGAGGCAATGGAACGCCTACTCGGCGACGCCGACGCCGATGACGAGATTTACTGCTTCTTCCTGCTCGTCAGAGGAGGGAACAGAGAAATCTTTGACGCCATCGGCGGGCTCGTCGCCAAAGAAAAGAAAGAAAAGCTTCCGGTTGACGAAGCCCTGTCGCTTATCGTCGCCGAGCTCAAGAAGCGCTGTACCTGCGCCCTCGAGGCGCACCGTAACCTGAAGCGCTTCATCGGCAGCTTGCGCGGCGTTCGATCGCCGTTGCATGCCTAGTAAAGGCCGCGGATATCACCCACAAGAGGGAACGCGGCTTTTTTTTATTTTTTCTTATTTTACCTTAGCCTCTTCGACGAGCTTTTTCCGTATCTCTTTTTCTATTTTGTCGGCTATTTTGTGGTTTTCGCGGAGATAGGTGCGCGTGGCGTCGTAGCCACGGCCGAGCTTTTCTTCGCCGAAGGCGTAGCCCGTCCCTGCTTTCTGTATGATGCCGTATTTTTCGCCGAGGGCGATGAGCTCGCCTTCGCGCGAGATGCCCTCGCCGTAGATGATGTCGAACTCGGTCGATTTGAAGGGCGCCGCCACCTTGTTCTTCACTATTTTCACCCGCGTGCGCGAGCCCACCGTCTCCTCTCCCTTCTTGATGGAGGCGATTTTCCTGATGTCGATGCGCACCGACGTGTAGAACTTGAGCGCCTTGCCACCCGGCGTGGTTTCGGGGTTCCCGAACATGACGCCGATCTGCATGCGTATCTGGTTGATGAAGATGACGATGGTCTTCGACTTCGCGGTGATGGCGGTGAGCTTCCGGAGGGCCTGCGACATGAGCCGCGCCTGCTTGCCGACATGATGGGCGCCCATGTCGCCCTCGATCTCGTCCTTCGGCGTGAGTGCGGCCACGGAATCGATGACCACCACATCTATCTTTCCCGAACGCACGAGGCTCTCGACGATCTCAAGCGCCTGTTCGCCGGTGTCGGGCTGGGATATCAACAGGTCGTTGGTCTTTACGCCGAGTTTTTTCGTGTACTCGGGGTCCATGGCGTGCTCGGCGTCGACGAAGGCGCACACGCCGCCCTGCTTCTGGGCTTCTGCGATGACGTGGAGCGTGAGCGTCGTTTTGCCCGACGACTCGGGGCCGAAGATCTCGATGATGCGCCCGCGGGGGAGGCCGCCGACGCCGAGGGCGTGGTCGATGCCGAGGGACCCCGTGGAGATGGCGCCCACGTTCACCTTCGGCCGCTCGCCGAGCTTCATGATGGCGCCTTCGCCGAACTTGGTTTCGATCTCCCTGATGGTCTCCTCGATGGAATTGCCGGCCTCCTTTCTCGGTTTCTCTTTTTTGGTGATCATGGATGGTTCTTTAGATGTTTTCGGTCGTTGTCCCCGTCTGCTCGCTTCTTTCGGAGCGGTTCGCGGCCGCCTTTCGCACGAGGGAGAGCGTCACTTCCTTCTGCTTCCCGAACCGGTCTTCGCCCTTCACGCTCAGTATAGTATAGCCCTCAGGGATGGCGACCTCCTCGGAGAAGGCCCCTGCTTCGTCCACCGAAATGGGGTGGCCGTTCAGGGTGATTTTGGCGATGTTTGTGGTGATGCCCGTGACGGCGATGACGGGAGTCGCCACTTCCGCGCCGTTCTCGGGGGAGAAGACCGTGATGGAGGGCCCCTCGATGAGGTCTTTCGTTTTGTAATACGCGTACGAGAGGATGACGAGCGCGACAAGGAGCATCGACCCTCCCTTGAGCAGTGTGCGCGCGCTCGATTTCATTGCGGCATCTCTTCCGTGCGGCCGCCGAGCACTTCGCGCGGTTTCGCTCCCTCGCCCGGCCCGATGACACCGCGTTCCTCGAGCATGTCGATGAGGCGCGCGGCCCGGGCGTAGCCCACCTTCAATTTGCGTTGGAGGTAGGAGGACGAGGCCTTGCCCGCCTCGATGACCGCCTCGTGCGCCACCTCGTAGAGCTCATCGTCGTCGCCGAGCTCCTCGCCGTCGAGCGTCGCCTCGAAGATCGATTTCGAGCCGGGCGCGCTCTCGCTCATCTCGACCTCGTTCGGCACCTCGTCCTTGTACTGGTTCGCGAGGAACGACGTCACTTTCTTCACCTCGCCCTCGCTGATGTAGGCCGACTGGATGCGCTCGGGCTTCGACATGTCGCCCGAGAGGTAGAGCATGTCGCCCGCGCCGAGGAGCGTTTCGGCGCCGCCCTGGTCGAGGATGGTGCGCGAATCGATCTGCGACGACACCTGGAGCGCCACCCGGGCGGGGATGTTCGCCTTGATTAGGCCGGTGATGACGTTCACGGAAGGCCGCTGGGTGCTAAGGATAAGGTGGATGCCGACGGCGCGCGACATCTGGGCGAGGCGCACGATGCCCGCCTCGAGCTCGCGCGGGTAGCTCGACATGATGTCGGCGAGCTCGTCGAGGACGATGACGATGTAGGGCATGCGCTCCGGGAGCTCGGTGAACTCGTCGCGCTTGCCTTTCTCCTTTTCCTTCTGGTAGGCGGGGAAGACCACGTTCTGGTGGTACGACTCGATGTCGCGCACGGCCTCGGTCTCGAGGATGTCGTAGCGGCGCTCCATTTCCTTGGCCGCCCACTTGAGGGCGAGGATGGCCTTCTTGGCGTCGGTGATGACGGGGGTGAGAAGGTGGGGGATCCTGTTGTAGAGGGTGAGCTCGACGCGCTTCGGGTCTATCATGATGAACCGCAGGTCTTCCGGTGAGTTCCGGAAGAGGAGGGAATTGATGATGGCGTGAATGGTCACCGACTTGCCGGACCCCGTGGCGCCCGCGATGAGAATGTGCGGCATTTTCCCGAGGTTCGAGAAGATGGACCGCCCGGAAACGGCCCGGCCGAGCGCGAGCATCAGGGGTTTGCCCGCCTCGGTGAAATGCGAATCGGAAAAAAGCGTGGCGAGCCCCACGGTTGCTTTCACCGTGTTCGGGATTTCGACGCCGACGAGCGATTTGCCGGGAATGGGCGCTTCGATCCTAATGGGGTGGGCGGCGAGGGCGAGGGCGAGG